>NZ_JBEZZB010000193.1:0-17718 GCF_040638955.1 Actinoplanes sp. NPDC024001 | reverse complement strand
GTGGTCGCCGGCGCCGGGCTGCTCGCCGAACACACCCGCCCGGCGGTGGCCCCGCGGGTGCCGGACCGCGCGGCGCCGTTCGAGGCGGTCATTCTGCGGCCCGGCCACGCCGGTCCGCCCGCGCCCGCCGCCGTCGAGCCGGAAGCCGACACCCGGGTCCTGATCGAGGGGGTGCTCTGCCGCAACGAGCACTTCAACGACCCGCAGCTGCGCTACTGCCAGATCTGCGGCATCTCGATGGCCCAGGTGACGCAGGTGAGCCGGCTCGGTCCGCGGCCACCGCTGGGGTTGCTGCTGCTCGACGACGGCAGCACGCTGCGCCTGGACTTCGACTACGTGGCCGGGCGCGAGCCGGACCAGCATCCCGACGTCAGCGCACGCCGGGCCCGGCCGTTGCGGCTCACCGGCCCGGTCAGCGGGGTGTCGCGCCAGCACGTGCGCGTCGGCCTGACCGGCTGGCGGGTGGAGCTGACCGACCTGGGTTCCGCGAACGGCACGTACGTGCTGCCACCCGGCACCGAGCAGTCGGTGCGGCTCACCCCGGGCGAGCCGCTGCCCATCCGGCCCGGCACCCGGGTCGAGCTGGGCCGGCGCTGGTTCCGGTACGAGTCGCATCGCAATCCGTAGGGGAGACGAACCGGTGCAGGGCATCGCCGACTACGACTTCGTCCGGCCGCTGGGCTCGGGCAATCACGGGCAGTTCTTCCTGGCCCGCCGGCCGCGCCGGCTGCCGATCGACGCCGACCTCGTCGCGGTCAAGGTGCTCGCCGCCGAGTCGACCGAGGTCGCGTTCCGGCGGGCCACCCGGGAACTGGCGGCGTACGCCGCGGTCACCTCACCGCACCTGGTCGCCCCGATCGACGCCGGCCAGCAGGACGGCGTCTTCTTCTACTCGATGGAGTACGAACCGGCCGGCTCGCTGGCTGCCCCGGCCGTCCCGGTGCCGCCCGGACAGGGTCTGCGGGCCGTCGCGGACGCCGCCCGGGCCGCCGCGGCGCTGCACGACGCCGGAATCGTGCACCGCGACATCAAGCCCGGCAACGTCCTGCTGCACGGCACCGGCGGCCGGCTGTCCGACCTCGGCCTGGCGCAGATCTTCACCGAGGGAGTGACCGTCACCGGGATGGGCGGGCTCGACGCGGTCGAGTACGTGGACCCCGATCTCCTGCTCGGCGGCCCGCCCGGACCGGCGACCGACGTGTGGTCGCTCGGGGTCCTGATCCACCGCGTGACGACCGGCCGCGGTCTCTACGGCGAGATGCCGCAGACCGACGGGCTGCTCGCCCTGCGCCGGGTGCTGTCCACCAGCCCGCAGCTCGACCCCGCCCTGCCCGGACCGGTCGCCGAACTGATCCGCGACTGTCTGGGCGAGGCGCCCGAGCGGCCGTCCGCGGCCGTGGTGGCGGCCCGGCTCGACGCCGTCGCGTCATGACCGCGCACCAGGTCGGCCAGCTCCTGCTGGGGCTGGCCGTGGTCATCGTGCTGGCCCGGGTGCTCGGCGCCGCGGCGAAACGGATCGGGCAGCCACCGGTGGTCGGGGAGATCCTCGCCGGCATCCTGATCGGCCCGACCCTGTTCGGCCACCTGATCAGCGATCGGCTGTTTCCGGCCGAGATCCTCCCGGCCCTCGCCGGACTGGCCAACGTCGGCCTGGTGCTGTTCATGTTCATCGTCGGCTACGAGCTCGACGACCGCCTGGTCCGCGGCCGGCAACGGGTGGCGGTGAGCATCTCGGTCGGCTCGGTGCTGGCCCCGCTCGCCTTCGGGGTGCTGCTCGCCCTCTGGCTGGCCGGCCGGCACGACGTCACCGACGTGCTGCCGTTCGCGCTGTTCATCGGCGCGGCGATGGCGGTCACCGCGTTCCCGGTGCTGGCCCGGATCGTGGCCGACCGTGGGCTGATGCGCACCGAAGTGGGTGGGCTGGCCCTGGCGAGCGCCGCCGTCGACGACGTGCTCGCCTGGTCACTGCTGGCCGTGGTGGTCGCGGTCGGCGCCGCTGACGGTGGCGCGCCCTGGCAGCTGATCTTCGCGGTGCCCTACCTCGCCGCCATGTTCCTGCTGGTCCGGCCGCTGCTGCGGCGGCTGCTGGCAGCCCGGGACCGGGCCGGCCGGCTGACGCCGGACGTCCTCGCGGTGATCCTGGTCGGGTTGCTGCTGTCCTGCTACGCCACCGAGCAGATCGGGTTGCACGCCATCTTCGGCGCGTTCGTGTTCGGCGCGGTGATGCCCCGGGTGGGTGGCGACACGCTGCGCCACGAGATCCTGGAACGACTGGAACAGGTCAGCGTCCTGCTGCTGCTCCCGATGTTCTTCGTGATCGCCGGCCTGCAGGTCGACCTGTCCACCATCGACCTGTCGGCGCTGACCGAGCTTGCCCTGATCCTGCTCACCGCGATCGGCGGGAAGTTCGCCGGCGCGTACGCGGGGGCCCGCCTCAACCGGATCGGCAACCGGCAGGCCGGGGCGATCGCCACCCTGATGAACACCCGCGGCCTCACCGAGATCGTCATCCTCACCGTGGGACTGCAACTGGGCATCCTCGACGGCCAGCTGTTCTCCATGATGGTGGTGATGGCGCTGGTCACCACGGCGATGGCCGGACCGCTGCTGGCCTGGATCTACCCCCGGCGGCTGGCCGAGGCGGACATCGCCCGGGCCGAGCGGGCCCTGGTGGCGGACGCGGCCGGGTTCCGGGTCCTGGCCGTCGTCCCGCCCGGCGCGGCGGCGGCCGGCCTGGTGGACCTCGCCGCCGACCTGGCCGGGCCGGCCCGGCCGGCCACCGTGGCGCTGGCCCGCCTGGTCCCGTACGCGACGTCGCCGCTGGAAGTGGGCAGCGGCCACTCGGCGAACCTGGTGGCGATGAACACCACGATGGCCGAGCTGGCCGCCCTGGCCCGCCCGCTGGTCGCCCGCGGGCTCGCCGCGCCGGTGGTGACCCGGTTCAGCGCCGGCCCGGCCGCCGACCTCGCCGAGCTGGTCCGCAGCGGCGAACCCGACGTCGTCGTGCTGACCGAGCCCGTCGCGATGCCGGAAGACGTGACGGTGGGGCAGGTGACGGTGTCGGCGCCGCCGGAGCGGTTCGACACGGTGCTGGCCCGCGTCGCCGTGGCTGCGGACGCCCCGTCGGTGCTGCGGGTCGCCGTGGCGCTCGCCCTCGCCCGGCAGGTGCCGCTGGTCATCGAGGCCGGGACGCGTCCGCCGCGTGCGGTGACGGCTGCGGTGCGTGAGCTGGCCCGCCGCGGGGTGCCGGCCGGCCTCGGTGCCGCCCCGGACGGCGTGACTTTGATCGTTGCCGACAGCGCGAGCGAGCGGGCGCACGTTATCGTGCGGGCCGGATGGGAGCGGTCCGAGCCGGCGCGATGGATCGAGCGTCTGCTCGTCCCGGGCACGGCAGTGACAACAGTGGAGGCGACATGACCGGGTTGGGCCAGGCCCTGCGGTCCGGGGATCCGCGGCAGGTGGGCCCGTACCAGCTGATCGGCCGACTCGGCGAAGGCGGCATGGGCTGCGTCTATCTGGCCACGGACCAGGCCGGGCGGAAGGTCGCCGTCAAGATCATTCGCTCTGACCTGGCCCACCAGCACGAGTTCCGCAGCCGGTTCCGCAGCGAGGTCGAGCGGGCCCGCGACGTTCCGCCGTTCTGCACCGCCGAAGTGCTCGACGCCGACCCCGACCACGAGACGCCGTACCTGGTCGTCGAGTACGTCGACGGGCCCAGCCTGGCCGCGGTCGTCGCTGAGCAGGGCCCGCTCACCCCGGGCAACCTGCACGGCGTCGCGATCGGGGTGGCCACCGCGCTGACCGCGATCCACGGCGCCGGCGTCATTCACCGCGACCTCAAGCCGAGCAACGTGCTGCTCGCCCCCGGCAGCCCCAAGGTGATCGACTTCGGGATCGCGCGGGCGGTGCAGGCGGCGGACGGCCCGACGCGCACCGACCAGATGGTCGGCACGGTCACGTACATGGCGCCCGAGCGGCTCGAACCGGGGGCGCGGCACACCGTCACGCCGGCGGCGGACATCTTCGCGTGGGGGGCCGTGGTGGCGTACGCGGGCACCGGCCGCACCCCGTTCGCGGCCGACATGCCGCACATCGTCGCGGTGCGCATTCTCACCGGCGAGCCCGACCTGGACGGCCTGGCCGAGCCGCTGCGCGGCCTGGTCGAGCAGGCCCTGGCCAAGGACCCGGCGCAGCGGCCGACCGCCCGCGAGGTGCTGGACCGGCTGCTCACCATGACACCGAACCGGGCCGGCAGCCCGGCCGCGGTGCTCGACCGGCAGCCCGCGCTGCGGGAGGCGGTCGCCGAGGCGCGCGCCTCCACCGACATGCACCAGATCCACCAACCGCCCGGGCAGGCCACCACCCGGTTCCACGCGCACGGCTCGGTGGGGCCCGTGCAACAGCCGGCCGCGGAGGCGGCCGGCAGCCCGATGGCGGCCGAGGACCCCCAGATCACGGTGCGGGTCTTGCCGGCCCAGCGGACGCAGCCGGCCCAGCCGGCCCAGCCGTCTCCTCCGGCTCCTCCGGCTCCTGTGGCGACGACGTACATGCCGCACCGGCCGAAGCGGCGCTCCTGGGGACGTCCGGTGATCGCCGCCGTCGCGGTGCTCGCGATGCTGCTGGTCGCCGGGGTCGCCTACGGCAACATCCGGCTGCCCTGGGAATCGGGCGGCAACGGCACCACGGCCGGGCCGTCGACCGAGCCCTCGGCTGCCGGCGCGGTCACGCCGCTGCTCGTCGACGCCCTCACCACCAAAGGCGGCGACTGGACGTCAGAGTCGAACGACACCGAGAAGGCCACCTGCGACATCGACGACGGGCTCGTGGTGGAGAAGTTGAAAGCCGGCACGTTCCGCTGCCCGGGCACCCGCCGCATCTTCAGCGACTTCGCGGCCACCGTGAAGGTGACCCTGCACAACCCGGCCAGCTGCGCCGGGGTGTGGCTGCGGTTCGAGAACCACGACGGCCTCCCGGACGACGGCGGCTACCTGCTGCAGATCTGCGCCGAGAACACCACGCTGCTGCTGCACGGCGTCCCGCAGCCGGGCGACCTGAAGAAGCAGAAGACGTTCCGCCACCCCGCACCGGCCGGGCCGAACAAGCCGGTGACGGTGGGCATCACCGCCGAGGGCAAGCAGCTGACCCTCACCCGCGACGGCGACGAGATCGGCCGCTGGGACGGAGCGAGCTACGAGTCAGGCCGTTTCGTGCTCGGCATCACCGGCAAGACGTCCGCAAAGCCGCCGTTCCGCGTGTCCTTCCGCGACCTGACGATCAACCCAATCTGACGCCCGCGGCGATGGTGCTCAGTGGAGACCTTTGACGGCGGCGTCGGTGAGCGCATGCCGTCGACGGCCAGACCCTGGTTGAGCTGGGCAAATAGGCCGTTCAGCGCCGGCGCGAGCGTAGAACGGCCACCGCAACGGGTGCAGCTCACACCGATCAGCGAAGAGTCGGACTGGCTACTTCCGGCGCCAGACAGCGTGATGCGAGAAACCTGCGACTGTCGCGGCGAGAGCTGACACGACAGAACCAGTAATGCCAACCCTGCCATCAGCACCGAATATTGAAGCATAACCATGACCAACGCGGTGGCGCCACTAAGGATGACGCCTGCCAATGACAGCGGCCTCATCTGATCCCTTACCACAACGGGACGACGCCCTCCGGTCGGCCGGCTCAGGTTCGCCTGGAATAGTCGTGCGGAGAATCAAGCACGGTCTTCAGTCTTGCCTGACGATTGCTCCAACTGGAGTTCACGCTTCCTCTGCTCCTCTCGGAGGCGCTCGACGTTCTTGGCGAACCGGCGAAGACGAGAAGCTTCGTCAGTGTCATTCTCGTAGTCGTCAAGGCGAAACTGAGAGGCGTTGTAGTTCCGTTCGATCTCGTCGGCCGTCGACTGCAGGTTGTAGCTACGCTCCCGAAACTTGAAGTACGCCGCAAGTCCGGCAGTTACGCTGACCGTTGTAGTGAGTGCGGTCGCCACCCAACCAAGAGGGTGCCCCTCAGCGAGCAATGCCGTTGTGGTTGAAGCAGCGATTGATCCGACGATTACGACCGCTTGGTTGAGATTGTGAATTCGGCGATTCCGACCCGCTCGGGTCCGGAACTGATTGACCACGTCCTGGGATGCTTCGCGGTATATCCGGAGCGATTGCACGGACTCCAGCTCAATTTTTGTCGCTGCAGTTTGTCGATCGTGTCCCAGGTTGCGCACGTCGAGATCCAGGCCGACTATGTCGCGGCGGACTCTGATGAGCTGCCTACCCCCAACAACACATAGGATCAACAGCGCCAGCAAACCGACATAACGCGTTAATATAGGCTGATCTCGCCACAGGCCGATAGCTACGGAATACGCAAGGAGGAACGCTAGCGTTGCGCCACACAGCAGAATCAACCAGTAAGCCGTACGGGTCGATTTAGCCTGCCTCAATCTATCTGAGGCTAGCTCATAATCCTTGGTAACTGCCCTGTAGCGCTCTTGGGCATCCACGGAACGCTGTTCCCCTGGACTGCTCATTCCGCTCCGTAATCGAAAGGATACGTTCAGCTAAAAGCGAATCTTCATTCGGGCCTCAAGGGCCGTCCAGAGCTTTGTCGCATTGACGTCTGTTACTTGCAAGAGGCGCAAGTCTATGAATCCACGTTACGGATCGGCTTCACCAGCAGCCTCATCGCATGGCGTCCGCTCGCGATCACCGCTTACGCGCGACCAGCGGTCAAGGTGCGCTACCGCTGGCACTACTTGACTCTTCTGGTCCTCAGGAACGCGGATGAGGCTGGTCCAAGATTCAGACCAGCCTCGTGAACTGCGGAAACACTTCGTCGGGCTGACAGGATTTGAACCTGCGACCCCTTGACCCCCAGCATGGTCAACATCTCCGCTTGACCAGTACATGCGTACCAACCGCCTGCTCAATGTTGGTGGTGTTCATGGCTCTGAGATGGCTTCTGGCGGGCTGGAGGACAAGATCGTCTCCCAGAATTCTCCCCACGATCGAAGACAGGGTGGTGGAGCTGGTGGCATCCCGTCGCGCAGGCATCGCCCCGCTGGGCCGTGGCCGGCTGGCCCAGGTGGAGCACCCCACCGGACGAACGACCTGGGCCAGCCGGCCACGGTCTGGCTGCCTCCGGTGCGCGGCGAGAGGCCGCCGGATCTTGGCATCCCGGAGCCGCCCGGGTCCAGGGCTGGAAGCCCTGGCCGCCGGAGGCCTGATCCGGGTCGTAGGGCCGGAGGCCCTGCCCGCCGGAGGCGAGGTACCCACCTGCGACAGGGAGTGCGCTACGTTCGCGCTCACCGTCCTTGCAGGCTTGGAGGCATCGATGATCGGCGACCTCTCCTTCTGGCTCGGCCTCGCACTTGCGATCCCCGTCGGACTTGGGGTCAACCTTATGACGCCCGCGGCAGCGCGACAGCTGAGCCAATACAGCGCCCGCGCACGCAGGAGAGTCGCGCAGGCCACGGAGGACGAAGCAGAACTCGTCGATTGGCTCGCGCAGAACCGTGAAGCCTTCATCTTCTTTGAAGTCCGCTTCAGGGAGGGTGAGGTGGTCAGAACTTTGACTGTTGTATTTGCCTTCGTGGCAGGTGTCTTAATGACGTCGGTAGCCGGCGAGGTTGCTCTTGGCTACTCGCTCCTTCTGATCGGGATGATAACCGTCCTACTTATAAAACGGGCAAACAGCCGATATCACCGAATTAGAAGGCCAGTTATGCGGCGCCTCGGATGGCCTAACGAGGTGTACGCCTCTCCGAGAGCCGCCGCTCATGACTTGCGACAGTTGCGTGACGCAAGCGAACGTGTGGCCGACAAACAACGACGGGCAGACGGCCAAAGCTAGCTCTCTTGGGCACTAACAGCATGAAGCCCCGGTCCATCCGTCGCGGATGGACCGGGGCTTCGTCGTGTTCGCCTGAGTTATGCATCAGCGCGGCCGGGGCCGGCGCGGAGCCGAAGGCGGCAGCGCCGTGCCCCGAAGCCGCGCCTTGAAGATGTAGAGAAAGTTCTCACCGAAGCATCCGGTGGGGCGTGTCCGGTGCTACGTGCGACCCTCGATGCTGCGGGTGGAGTGGCAGCTCTACGAGTTGGACAGCGGCGTGTTCCACCGTTGCCCGCCCAAGGACGACTCGTACCGCAACGTCAACATTCCCGCCTGGCTCGGCGCTCTGATCAGCGATCATGTCGGCCGGGCGGTGTCGCGACCGTGCGAGTGCCATGGACTCCGGTACGTCTTCCGGGGCTATCGGACGCAGAACCACGGCGCGCAGCGGACTGGCCCGCGGCTCGCCGACGTCGCGCGCGCTGCCGGGGTGTCGACCGGCACCGTGTCGAACGTCCTCAACCGACCCGAAGCCGTCAGCGGGGCGGTGCGGCAAGCCGTGCGGGACGCTATCGCCGCCCTGGGCTACGAGCGATCTGACGTCGGCGGCGCGGCGGCGCACTACCGGCGTAACGGGTTCGCCACCTGGTTGTTCCAGCCTGCGGCGACCGGCCGGTACCCGGCGAAGGCCCCGAAGCCGGTGCGGCCGGTGCCGCTGTCGGCGCAGCCCTGGCCGGGCGTCCCTCTTCGTGGTCGGGGTGCGTTGGCGCGGGCGGACGCCTGCTGGCTGCCGGTCGCTCCGGGGCTTACGCCGCATGGTCTGCGGCACACGTACAAGACGCTGATGCTGGAACTCGGTACCCCGTCACCCTTGATGGACGACCAGATGGGGCATACGGACGGTTCGGTGCAGGCACGGTACGCGCATGCGACTGCCGACATGGTGGCGCGGCTGCTCGACGGACTGACGGGTGCGTGGGAGAACGCTCTGGACGCGCGTCGGCGGTTGTCTCCCGGCTCGCCGGTAGCGGTTCTGGACCGGCTACTCCGGGAAGAGATCGTCTCCCAGATTTCTCCCAACGGAGGTCGACAAACAGAAAGAGCCGGTCCGCGTCTCCGCGATACCGGCTCTGACCTGCTGATTTATGGTCGGGCTGACAGGATTTGAACCTGCGACCCCTTGACCCCCAGTCAAGTGCGCTACCAAGCTGCGCTACAGCCCGATCCCGCCCCGAACCCCAGCCCGGCGCGACATCTCCTAAAGACTACCAACCTCAGCCGTGGGCCTTCCCGCGACCCCCCGGCCCGGTCTTCTTCCTCGGCTTCACCGAGATCTCCACCGGCGACCCCTCGAAACCGAACTCCTCGCGCAGCTTGCGCTCGATGAACCGCAGGTATCCGGCGTCGAACGGGCCCGTCGTGAAGAGCACGAACCTGGGCGGTGCGACCCCGGCCTGGGTCGCGAACAGGACGCGCGGGGCCCGGCCGCCGCGCACCGGGTGCGGGGTTGCCTGGGTCAGTGCGGTCAGCCACTGGTTCAGGGCGCCGGTCGGGATGCGCTGCTCCCAGGAGGCGAGGGCGCGGCGGATCGCGGGGGCCAGCTTGTCGACTGCCCGGCCGGTCTTCGCCGAGATGTTGACGCGCACCGCCCAGGTCACCCGCTTGAGGTCCCGGTCGATCTCTTTGTCCAGGTAGAACCGGCGGTCGGCGTCGACCAGGTCCCACTTGTTGAAGGCGATCACCAGGGCCCGGCCGGACTCGATCACCTGGGTGATCACCCGCTGGTCCTGCTCGCTGATCACCTCGCCGGAGTCGAGCAGGACGACGGCGACCTCCGCCGCTTCCACCGCGCCGGCGGTGCGCAGGGAGGCGTAGTACTCCGTGCCGGAGGCCTGGTGGACTCGCTTGCGCAGGCCGGCGGTGTCGACGAACTGCCACACCTCGCCGTCCATCTCGACCAGGCTGTCGACCGGGTCGACGGTGGTGCCGGCCACCGAGTCGACGACCGCTCGCTCTTCCCGGGCGAGGCGGTTGAGCAGGGACGACTTGCCGACGTTGGGGCGGCCGACCAGGGCGACCCGGCGCGGGCCGCGCGGGCCGCCCTCGGTCACCGGCGGGGTGGGCGGCAGCGCGGCCAGGATGTCGTCGAGCAGGTCGCCGGATCCGCGGCCGTGCAGCGCCGAGATGGTGTGGGGCTCGCCGAGGCCGAGCGACCACAGCGACACCGCTTCGAGTTCCAGGTTCTGGTTGTCGGCCTTGTTGGCGACCAGGATGACCGGCTTGTGGCTGCGGCGCAGCATCTTGACGGCGGCCTCGTCCACGTCGGTGGCGCCCACGGTCACGTCGACCACGAACACCACCACGTCGGCGGTCTGCACCGCGATCTCGGCCTGGTTGGCGATGGCCGCGGCCCGGTCGCGGGCGTCCGGTTCCCAGCCGCCGGTGTCGACGACGGTGAACCGGCGGCCGTTCCACTGAGCGTCGTACGGCACGCGGTCGCGCGTCACGCCCGGCACGTCCTCGACCACCGCCTGACGACGGCCGATGATCCGGTTGACCAGCGTCGACTTGCCGACGTTGGGGCGGCCGACGACGGCCACCACGGGAACCGGGCCGGAGAACTCCTCCGCGGCGGAGGAGTCGGGAGAGTCGGAAAAGTCGAAACCACCCTCGAAGTCGTTGAGGTCGAGGCCGGCGGGAAGCTCAGTCACTTACTTACCTTGCTGTTGAGCAGTGCGAGAAGGTGCGCGACGACCTCGTCGATCCCCATGCCGGTGGTGTCCACCTCGATGGCGTCGGAGGCCTGCCGGAGCGGGTCGACCGCCCGGCTGGAGTCGAGCTTGTCACGGCGGGCCAGGTCGGCCTCGGTGGCGGCGACGTCGGTGGCGTCCTCCGCGCTGCGCCGGACGGCGCGGGCGGCGGCGGACGCGGTCAGGTAGACCTTCAGGTCGGCGTCGGGTGCGACGACGGAGGCGATGTCGCGGCCCTCGACGACGATCCGCGGGTGCGAGGCGATGATCGCCTGCTGCAGCGCGACCAGGTGTTTGCGCACCGCGGGGACGGCCGCGACGGCGGAGACCGCTGCGGTGACCTCCGGCCCGCGGATGGGTGCGTCGACGTTGGTGCCGTTCGCCGCGAAATGCGGGGCGCCGGGGTCGGTGCCGATCGACAGCTCGGTCTCGAGGGCGATCTTCGCGATCGCCTCCGGGTCGGCCAGGTCGACGCCGGCCTGCAGGACCGCCCAGGTCACCGCCCGGTACATGGCGCCGGTGTCGAGGTAGACCCCCTCGACGGTGGCAGCGAGCCGCCGGGAGACGGTGGACTTGCCCGAGCCGGACGGCCCGTCGACGGCCACCACGCACTTCTCCGGCCGTTCCTGAAGAGCCACCGTTCCTCCAACCGTCCCCAGAACACCAACCCTCCCATTGTGCCCGCTGGCGCAGTCATCGACGAACGGGGGCAGCATCCGCTATGTTACCCGTGAGTAACTAAGGAGGTTGCCGCAATGCCGCAGCTCGACCGCCACGACGACGTCTACGTCCTTCATCTCGGTGACACCGAGAACCGCTTCCACCCCGACCGGATCGCCGCCCTCAACGCCCTGCTGGACGAGGTCGAGCAGGCCACCAAGCCGGCCGCCCTGGTCACCACGGCCACCGGCAAGCACTACAGCCTCGGCCTCGACCTCGACTGGCTCGCCACACACCCGGATCAGCGCGTGGCGTACGCCAAGTCCGTACATGAATTGCTCGCCCGCATGCTGACCCTGCCGATGGTGACCGTCGCTGCCCTGCAGGGGCACGTCTTCGCCGGAGGCGCGATGTTCTCGCTGGCGCACGACCTGCGGGTGATGCGCGCGGACCGCGGGTTCTGGTGTCTGCCGGAGGCAGACATCGATCTGCCCTTCACACCCGGCATGAGTGCGCTGATCCAGGCCCGTCTCACCCCGCAGGCCGCGCACGAGGCGATGGTCACCGCTCGCCGCTACGGCGGCGGCGAGGCCGCCGAGCGCGGCATCGTCGACCAGGCGGTCAGCGAGGACGAGGTGCTGAGCACGGCGATCTCCCTCGCCCAGGCTCAGGCCGGCAAGGCCGGGCACGCGCTGCGGGTGATCAAAACCCGCCTCTACCCCGGCGTCCTCGACGCCCTCGCGCTCTCCACGATTTGATTCGGTACGCCGGTCAGCCGCCCTGATGCAGGGTCGGCAGCAGTTTCGCGGTGATCGCGCCGAGACAGGCCACGTCGTCGTCGCTGAGGTGGTCGAAGACCAGCCGGCGGACCTCGGCGACGTGGCCGGGCGCGGCCGCCTCCAGCGCGGCCATGCCGGCGTCGGTCAGGCAGGCGATCTGGCCGCGCTTGTCGCTGCGGCAGGCGTGCCGCTGGACCCAGCCGCGCTGCTCCAGGCTGGCGACCGCGTGCGACAGCCGGCTGGTGGTGCTGCCGACCACCCGGGCCAGGTCGGTCATCCGCATCGATCGGCCCGGCTCCTGGCTGAGCATGGCCAGGATCTGGTAGTAGGCGTGTGGGATCCCGGTGTCCTCCCGCAGCTGCCGGTCCAGCGCGGCGGGCAGCCGCATCAGAACCTGGGCGACGTTCACCCAGGTCTCCTGCTCCTCGCGGGTCAGCCAGCGCGTGTCGGTCACCACATCATCCTCGCCGATGTACTGATCAGGGCGCGACAGCGGGCGTGAGCACGTGCGCGTTGATATCCCGGACGTGCCGGGCCAGACCGCTCAGCTCGACGACCTCCACACCGTGGCGGCGCAGGGTCTCCACGCCGTCGCAGTCGGCGAACAGCAGCGGCTCGCGCAGGGCCAGCACGACCCGGCGGATCCCGGCGTCGAGCACCAGGCTCGTGCACGAGGCCGGACGGGAGCGGCGCGTCGTGCACGGCTCCAGCGACGTGTAGATCGTCGCGCGCGACAGGTCCACACCCGGCAGCTTGGCGAGCGCGACCTCCTCCGCGTGGTGGGCGGGATCGGTCTCGCCGGTGTATCCGGTGGCCAGCACGCTCCCGTCGTGGTCGACGACGACCGCGCCCACCGCATAGCGCGTCGGCACCAGCGGCGCGGTGCGCGAGACGGTGATCGCGGCGTGCATCCAGTCCACGTCGGAGACCATGCGCACGGCGGTCGAACCCATCTCAGCCGGCCAGCGGAAGGTCGAGCGTGTGGGCGGTGTGGTCACGCTTGGCGGTCAGGTATCGGGCGTTCGCCTCGGACAGGTGCACCGCGGTCGGGATCCGCTCCGCCACCTCGATGCCGAGCCCCGTCAGCTGAGCCGCCTTGTCCGGGTTGTTGCTCAGCAGCCGGATCCGCTCCGCACCGAGCGCCACCAGCATCTGCGCGGCGGCCGTGTAGTCGCGCTCGTCCTCACCGTGCCCGAGCGCCAGGTTGGCCTGGTAGGTGTCGAGCCCGGTGTCCTGCAGCGCGTAGGCGTCCAGCTTCGCGTAGAGCCCGATGCCGCGACCCTCCTGCCGCAGGTAGAGCAGGAACCCGCCGGTCTCGCTGATCCGCTCGACGGCCTCGCGCAGTTGCGGCCCGCAGTCGCACCGCTCACTGCCGAACACGTCGCCGGTCAGGCACTCGCTGTGCGGCCGCACCAGCGGCGCCGGCCCGCCCAGCGCCGACGCGGCGAGCGCCGCCCGCCAGTCACCGAGCGCCAGGGCCAGATGCTCCCGGCCGTCCGCCAGCCCGCTGAAGGTGTGCACCTCGGCGCTGGTGGCGAACCCGTCCGGGAACCGCAACGGCACGACGACCCGGGTGCGCACCCTGGCCAGCGGTGTTCCCAGCGCGATCGTCATACCCATCCCCCAGTTGTTGAAGCTTCACCAAGCATCGTCCGCCGATGTTGAAACTTCAAGAACGATTACGGTGGCGAACACCACCCTCTTCCCGGCCCAGGCAATCGGCAGCGGCCCGGCACAACCCAAGAACTCTCGTCGTACGAGCCTGTCGGGTCCCCAAATGCAACTACCCATGCACCGGCTCTCCGCGCGCGCACCCACTCCCTCAAGGCCCCACCGCGACCGCCGGGCTGATGCGTTCCCTCACCCCTACCCCGCCACCAGGCAACACACCTCGGCTTACGCGCGAGGCCCACGGCCGGCTGGGCAGGGCCGTAGCCCATGCGGGTAACGGGCCCCGCCGTCGCCCGCACGACCTACAGCCGGGCGAGTCGGGCCGTCGGCCGTGCGGGTAATAGGGGCCGCCGTTGCCCGCGTGAGCTACGGCCCGGTGGACAGCAGGCCGGTCGGCCCGGGGGTTGAGGGCGGACGGGCTGGCGGGCGGCGGGGGCGGACGGGCTGGCGGACGGGCGGGCGCAGCGGGCCCGGGTGGGACGGTGGCGACGGGAGCGTTGGCGCGAGGTGGGGGCGCGGGGTCAGTGGTGGGGGACGGAGTCGCGGGCTGGGGTGGGGCGGCGGCGGGTGGAGAGGACCGGCTCCAGCAGGACGGCGACCAGGGCGGCCAGCGTCAGGGCCGCGCCCGCCAGCGGGGTGCTCCGGACGCCGGCGGCGTCCACCAGGACGCTGCCGAGCAGGGCGCCTCCGGTGATGCCCACGTTGAAGGCGGTCGAGGTGCCGGCGGAGGCCATGTCGGAGCTGCTCGGGGCGGTCTCCAGGGCGCGCACGCCCAGACCTGCGGCCATCCCGGCCAGGGCGAAACCGGAGAGGGCCAGCGTCACCACGGTGGCGGCCCGGGAATCGCCGAAGGCCCACTGGGCGGTCAGCGCCAGCGTCTGGATGCTGATGAAGGCGACCATGGTCAGCCAGCCGTTGCGGCCCACCACCCAGCCGGCGACGAATACGCCGATCAGGCCGGCCAGGCCGCGGACGAAGAGCAGGGGGCCGACGCCGGATTCGGCGAAGCCGCTGACCTCGGTGGCGAACGGGCTGACATAGGTGAACATGGTGAAAGAGCCGCCCACGGCGAGGGCCGTGTAGACGACGAGGGTCCAGTAACGGCCGGCGTCGGGGGCTGAGCCCCGGGCGGTCTCCCGTTCGCCGGCGGGGGCGCTCGGCATCAAGGCGATCAGGGTGAGCAGGATCAGGACACTTACGGCGCTGAGCACGAGGAAAGCGATCCGCCACGAGGTCTGCTGACCCAGCCAGGTGCCGAGGGGCACACCGGCGAGGGCGCCCACCGAGCTTCCGGCGTACAGGATCGACAGTGCTCGCGGGCGCACCTGCGCGCGGAAGAGGGCCGCGGTGGCCGGGGTGATGACCGCCCAGAAGATCGCCTGGCTGAGGGCGGTGACGACCCTGGCCGCCATCAGCGGCCAGTAGCCGTCGAGGAACGCGCACAGCGCGTTCGAGACGGCGAACACCGCGAGCAGGGCGCACAACAGCCGCTTGCGCGGGAAGCGCTGGGTGACTTTCGTCAGCGGTACGGAGGCGACGACCACGACCAGCCCGTAGACGGTGACGAGCAGGCCGACGGCGGAAACCGTCCGGTTCAGGTCGTCGGCGATCAGTGGGAGCAGACCGATCGGCAGGGTCTCGGCGGTCACGTAGGTGAACGTGGAGAGCGACAGCGCGATGAGCGACAGAACCGCCGGGGCGCCGCCGAGCCGGGATCTCATGGCCCTCCCCTTACCCCACTGGGAATGCGGGAAAGCCGGAAGGTGCCTCGCTGAACGCGTACGGCTCAGAGGAGAGCTCGCACCGCGGCCGCGTCGGCGCGCCACCGGCTCTCGTCGAGCAGAGGTGGCGTGGTGGCCGGCAGCGGGCCGCCGTCGCCGGCGTCGTCGGGGTATCGGGCGGTGACGTGCGTGTGCAGGTGGGGTTCCCAGTTGCCCATGGTCAGGTAGTTCATCTTCACCGGGCGGAAGCAGTCGCGGATGGCCCGGGCGACGAGGATGACCTCACGGTGGTACTGGTCCGCCTCGCCGACGGTCAGGTCCATCGGCTCGACGATGTGCCGGCCGCGCCAGACGACGATCGCGTAACCGCGGACGAAGGCGCGGCGGGCGAAGTAGGCGTCGGTGACCTGGCCGGAGAAGACGCGTAACCCGAACTCGATCTCGTCGGGGCGCCCGTGGGCACACCATCGGCAGTCGTCGCCGGCCACTCGGGCCGCCCAGTTCCCCGCCCACGCCACGATGCCCGACGCTAGACGACGATTACGCTGCGCGCTGCCCCGCTCACCGCAGGGCGGGCTCGCGGACCGGGCGCGGGCGGCTGCGGGAGACGGCCACGCCGGCCAGGCAGAGCGCGCCGCCGGCCAGGGTGAGCAGGCCGGGGACCTCGCCGAGGATCAGCCAGGACAGGATCACCACCACCACGGGCACGGCGTAGGTGGTCGATCCCATCTTGCCGGCGGTCGTGCGGGCCAGCGCGTAGGCCCAGGTGGTGAACGCGATCGCGGTCGGGAAGACGCCCAGGTAGACGACGTTCAGGGTGATGTGCAGCGGCGCCCGTGCGACGTCCGAGATCAGCTGGCCGGCGAACGGCAGACAGGCGACGGCGCCGATCAGGCAGCCGAACGTGGTGGCCTGCAACGCGCTGGCGTGCCGCAGCGCCGGTTTCTGCGCGACCACCCCGGCGGCGTAGGTGACCGCCGCGACCAGGCAGAGCAGCACCCCGAGCACCGAGGCGTGACCGCCGTCGGACATCGAGAAGCCGACCACGACCGTGCCGGCGAACGACACCGCGATGCCGGCGAGCAGCCGGGGCGGGAAACCCTCGTGCAGCAGCCAGCCGGCGAGCAGCGCCATCACGGCCGGGCCGACGTTGACCACCATCGCCGCGGTGCCGGCGTCGACGAGCTGCTCACCCCAGTTGAGGGCGACCATGTAGACGCCGAACCAGAGCACGCCGGAGACGACGATGCCGGGCCAGGCGGCGCGCGGCGGCAGGCCCTGCCGCCGGACGGCCAGGAAGATCAGCAGGGTGAGCGCGCCGGCGAGGAGCCGGCCGAGAGCGAGCGAGCCGGGGTGAAAGTGCGGTGCGGCGGCGCGGATGCCGACGAAGGCCGACGCCCAGAGGACGACGGTGACGGTGGCGGCGGCGATCGCGCTGCGCGAGCTGAACATGCACCTACCCAACCGTGGCCCCCACCCCGGCGGCTAGCGAGTTTCGGACCTGGCGTTCATGAAGACATCCTCATCGCGTTCTCATCCTGGGGTCACCAGCGGTCGGCACCGTTGATCTCGTGCGTGTGATGGCGATGGAGTACGCGGTGGCGAACGCGGCGCCGCTGCTGCGCGACGCCGCTGAACGGGCACTGAGGTTGATCGTGCTCGGCGCGGCTATCGCAGCCCGGTAACGGGGTACACAACCGGCGCATGGATGCTGAAGCGGAACTGCGAGCCCTGGTCGACGAGCGCGTCGCCGCCGTGGCCGCCAAGGACCCGAAACCCCTCGCGTCGCGCAACCACCCCGACGTGATCACGTACAACCTGCTGCCGCCGCTGCACGCGCGCGGCAGCAGCGCCGTCGAAACCGCCACCCAGGCGTGGTTCGACACCTACGCGACCGACATCGGCTACGAGGTGCGGGACCTGCACGTGCGAGCGAACGGTGACGTCGGCTTCTGCTCGTTCCTCTACCACGTCGCCGGCACGCTCAAGACCGGCGGCGTGGTGGACATGTGGGTGCGCGCGACGCTCGGCTGCGTGCGGGAGAACGGCCGGTGGCTGATCGTGCACGACCACGAGTCGGTGCCGTTCGACCCGGCCACCGGGCAGGCGCTGCTCAGCCTCACGCCCTGACCAGACCGGCGTCCACGATCGCGTCGACGAACGCGGCCCGCACCGCGTACCGGGTGATGCCCCACCGCTTCTCGGTGCGGGCCATCGCCGCCCGGATCTCGCCGGGGGTGCCGATCAGCGCGAACGGCGCCGCCAGCAGCTCCGCCGCCGGCATGCCGAGCCGCTCGGCGTGCGGCGCGGCCG
>NZ_JBEZZB010000192.1:0-17858 GCF_040638955.1 Actinoplanes sp. NPDC024001 | reverse complement strand
GCCGGCTGCGCGCCGTGCTGGTCAGCCGGCTGCGCGCCGTGCTGGTCCGCCGGCGCGGACGACGGCGATCGCTGCGGCGCGCTGGCCGGTGCGCGGAGCCGGTCGATGGAGATGAGCGCAGTGCCGATCGCCGCGAACGAGATGGCCAGGCCCAGGATCCACGAGCCGACCCCCGTCCAGCCCTGGAACTCCGGGCTGAGGAACGGATACGGGTAGCGGAAACCGGCGGACGGGAAAAGCGCGCCGCGAGCCAGGACGACACCCGCGTAGCCGAGCGGGAACAGCATCCAGCCGACCAGATCACCCCAGCGGGCCGCGCCGTAGGGCCGGAACACCAGCCAGTCCAGGAAGACCATCGCCGGCAGCGCGTAGTGCAGCAGGAAGTGCGACCAGTTGCCCAGCAGGTCAGCCGTGCCGGTCGCGGTCAGCCCGAGCAGCGGGTTCTCCCCGCCGGCCAGCACGAAGTGCGCCACCAGCCCGCTGAGCAGGATCCACGACATCACCGCCGCCCGCAGGCGGGGCGCGGCCGCGTCGACCGTGCGGCGGCGGGCCATCCAGTACAGGACGCCCGCGTAGTAGCCGATCACGATCAGCGCGCTCTGCGTCGTGTACGCCACCACGCTGTAGCTGCCGCTGTACAGCCCGGCCATCCCGGCCGCCACGATCAGGAGACGCCACCACCACTGCGGGCTCGCGTACACCGACACTGCGCATCACCTGGCCCCATCGACTTGATGAGGCCTACGCCGGGGGCGGGGCGCCGGTTCACTGCGGGGCGTGCCAGGTCCGCCCGGTAACCGCCGCCATTACCTCCCGGGTAATCGCCACGGCCCGCCTGCCGCGGCGAAGATTCGGTGCATGACTGCTTACGCCATCGCCCACCTCCGTCCCAGCGGGATGAACGAGGAGATCATCGAGTACATCGAGCGGATCCAGGACACCATGGACCCGTACGGCGGCCGCTTCCTCGTGCACATGGCCGAGGTCGAGGTCGTCGAGGGCACCTGGCCCGGCACCGTCGTCATGATCGCGTTCCCGGACATGGCTGCCGCCAAGGCGTGGTACGCCTCCCCGGCGTACCTGGAGATCCTGCCGCTGCGGACCCGGCACATCGAGGGCGACATCATCCTGGTGGACGGTGTCGCCCCCGACTACGACCCGCGTCAGTCGGCAGCCGCGCTACGCGGCAGCCTGCCGAGCACCTGACCGCAGGAACGCCTCCAGCCCTGCCAGGTCGTCGGTGTTGATGTGATCGACGTCGGCGGCCACCAGCTCCCGCCAGACCGCCTCCCGCGCCGGGCCGGGCGCGTCCGGCGTGGCCCAGAACCGCACCCGCTGCCCGGCCGCGTGCGCGTCACGCACGAACTGGCGCAGCTTGGCCCGCTCGGCGGCCGGCATCGGGCCGACCCCCTGCCAGGTGAACAGGTTGTTCCAGTTGTCGCTGATCAGCGGGATGAACGAGGCCGGCACCCCGGAGTTCAGGTCGGCGCTGCGCCCGTCGTAGAACGCGTACCGCACCCGCTGGGCCTGCATCAGCTCACGCGGCCGGTCGCCGGAGATCACCACGGTGACGGAATCCCGGTGGACCCGCCCGTTGCGGTAGGACGTGAGCATCTTGCGGTAGGAGCGCAGCACCCGGTCCAGCTCGGTGTAGGTGGCCGCCCCGGTGTTCTTGATGTCCACCAGCAGCTGCAGCTTGCGCACCTTGCCGGTCCTGGTCAGCCGGGCCAGCGGATCCAGGTACAGGCTTTGCAGGGTCCGCCCCGGCACCAGGTCCTCCGGGTCGTGCCCGACCAGCAATTCCCCGCCGACCAGGTAGATGTCGGCCTCGACGCTGGTGAAACCGTGCGACAGGGCGTCGAACAGCGGCCGCTCGTGCTCGTAGTCGTTGTGGGCGTGCGCCCGCGCCAGCGGCCGCACCCCGTGCCGGTCGCCCGCCTGCACCGCGGTCGCCCCGGAGAACAGCAGCGCGGAGGCCGCCAGAAGCGTGCAGAGAACTCGACGAATCATGGAACTTTCCTCCCGTGGTCGAAGCAGACGCTAAGGAGCCACCGTGAATCGGTGGTGAAGCCGTGTGGAATCGTCGATGGCAGCCTACTTTTTCCGGCGGCGGTGTCCATGCCCGGTGAGCCCGTTCGTAGAGATGGCGTAGGAAGAACGACGGGACACCGGAGGAGACACCATGAAGTACCTGCTGCTGATCAACGCGGACGCCGTCGACGAGGCCGGCAAGCCGCCGGCCTGCACCCCGGCCGACTGGATGGCCTACGACAAGGAGGTCAAGGAGGCGGGCATCTTCGTCTCCGGCGAGTCGCTCGCCGACCTGGTCACCGCCACGACCGTACGGGTCGGAGCCGACGGGAAGCGCACGGTGACCGACGGGCCGTTCGCGGAGACGCGGGAGATCCTGGGCGGGTTCTACGTGATCGACGTGCCCGACCTGGACGCGGCCCTCGACTGGGCGGCCCGCTGCCCCGGCGCCATCGACGGTTCGATCACCGTGCGCCCGGTCGCGGATTTCTGAGATGGAGTCAGTGGAGGCCGTGTTCCGCGAGGAGCACGGCCGTCTGCTGGCCGCCCTGGTCCGCCGCTTCGGCGACCTGGACCTGGCCGAGGAGGTCACCTCCGAGGCGATCGAGGCGGCCCTGACGCACTGGCCGGCCTCGGGTGTGCCGCCGAAGCCGGGCGCCTGGCTGATGACCACCGCCCGCCGCAAGGCCGTCGACCGGCTGCGGCGCGACCGGGTCCTGGCGACCCGGCTGGCGGTGCTGCAGGTGGAGGCCGATCGGGCCGGCCCGGTCCCGCCGGTGGAGCCGGGCGGTGAGCTGCCCGACGAGCGGCTTCAGCTCTTCTTCACCTGCGCCCACCCGGCGCTGGCCGCCGAGGACCGGATCGCGCTGACCCTGCGCTGCCTCGGCGGGCTCACCACGCCGGAGGTGGCGCGGGCCTTCCTGGTGCCGGCCGAGACGATGGCCAAGCGGATCACCCGGGCCAAGAAGAAGATCCGCGAGGCGCGCATCCCGTTCCGCGTGCCGGGCGCCGACGAACTGCCGGAACGGCTGCCGGTGGTCCTTCAGGCGATCTACTCGATCTTCACCGAGGGGTACGCGGCGCAGCGCCCCGATCTCGCGGAGGAGGCGATCCGCCTCACCCGGATCCTGTACCGGCTCCTGCCCGGGGAGCGGGAGATCCCCGGCCTGCTGGCGTTGATGCTGCTGGTGCACGCCCGCCGCGACGCCCGGGAGGGCGGCCTGCTCCTGCTCGCCGAGCAGGACCGGTCACGCTGGGACCGCCGGATGATCGAGGAGGGGAGCGGGCTGGTGGTGGTCGCCCTGACCGGCGGCCCGCCCGGCCCGTACGGCGTGCAGGCGGCGATCGCCGCCCTGCACGACGAGGCTCCCGACTTCGCGAGCACTGATTGGCCGCAGATCGTGGCGCTCTACGACGTGCTGCTGGCGCTGACACCGTCTCCGGTGGTGGAGCTGAACCGGGCGGCAGCGGTGGCCATGCGCGACGGCCCGCAGGCGGGTCTGGACCTGCTGGACAGGCTGGCGGGGGAGCCGCTGCTGCGCGGCCACCACCCGTACGCCGCGGCCCGTGCCGACCTGCTCGACCGCCTGGGCCGCCGCGACGAGGCGGCGGCCGCCTACCGGCAGGCCCTCGAACTGGCCGGCACCGAACCGGAACGCGCGCTGTTACGGCGCCGTCTCGGCACCCGGTGAGGGCGTGACGGCGGCCCGCGGGACCGGAGCGTCGAGCTGGCAGTGCCACGGCTGCGACGGCGCGGCCGCCGGCGGCCGGGTCTCGTTGCGGATCGTCACCGCCGCCAGCGCCCCCGCGAACACGCACAACCCGGCGCAGATCATCGACGCGGTGTGGAAGCCGTCGGTGAACTCGGCGGGATTCATGTAGGCCGCACCCGTGATCCCCGCCGCCGCCGGCAGCACCGCGACCGCGATCAGCGCCGCAGCCCGGGCCACGTCGTTGTTGACCGCGGACGCCACCCCGGCATGGCGGGCCGGCACGGCGGCCAGCACGGTCGCGGTCAGCGGCGCCACCGTCACCGCCAGACCGAGACCCAGCACCGTCACCGCGGGCAGGACCTCCGTCACGTACGTACCGCTCGATCCGATCATGCCGAAAAGCGCGAAACCCAGGCCGACCAGCACCGGGCCCGCGCTCATCTGCAGGCGCGGGCCGATGCGCGCGGCGAGCGCGCCGGAACGCGCCGACAACAGCAGCATGATCACCGTGACCGGCAGCAGCGAGATGCCCGCCTGCAGCGGCGTGTAACCGGACACCTCCTGCAGTTGCAGCGGCAGCAGGAACAACGCCCCGCCCATCGCGCCGTAGACGATGAACGTCACCAGGTTCGTCGCGGTGAACTGGGTGGAACGGAACAGGTGCAACGGCAGGATCGGCGCCGGCGTGCGCGTCTCCCAGACGATGAACGCGGCCAGCAGCACCACACCGAGCCCCAGCGCGGCCACCGACGGCCATTGGATCAATCCGTACGTGAGGCCGACCAGCCCGAGCGTGACCAGCACACCCCCGACCATGTCGACCCGCCCGGTCGCCTCCGGATCCCGCGACTCCGGGATGTGCCGCCGCGACACCAGAACGACCACCAGGGCGATCGGCAGGTTGATCGCGAAGATCCACCGCCACGACGCCGCCTGGATCAGCCAGCCGCCGAGGAACGGGCCGATCGCGCTGGCCACCCCGGTCAGCCCGGACCAGGCGCCGATCGCCTTGCCCCGGTCGGCGGGCACGAACACCGCCTCCAGGATGGCGAGGCTGCCCGGGGTCAGCAGCGCCGCGCCGACACCCTGCAACGCTCGCGCGCCGATCAGCGTCTCCGGGTTCCACGCCACCGCGCACAGCACCGAGGCCAGCGCGAACCAGACGATGCCGATGTCGAAGACCCGGCGACGGCCGTACCGGTCGCCGAGCGCCCCGGCGACCAGCAGCAGGCCGGCCAGCGTCAGCGTGTACGACGTCACCACCCACTGCAGCACCGACAGGTCGGTGTCGAACTCGTTGCCGATCGCGGGCAGGGCGATGTTCACCGCCGTCGCGTCGATCGACGCGATCGCCGATCCGCCGACGGTCGCCGCCAGCGTCCATCGTCCCCGTGCGCTGCCGTACGTCAGCAGCGGTGCCGTCCTCACCATGGTGATCTCACCTCTCGTCAGTAGCTGAGACCGCGCAGAAACGCAAGATGTGACGGCGAGGCCCATAATCGGGCTGTGGAGGCACAATGGACAGAGGTGCGTGAGATCAGCGAGTCCGTGGTGCGCACGGCGTACCCGCAAGAGCTGGAAGACTTCGACGCGGCGGCGGAGTGGTTCCGCACCGCCCCACAGTCCCGCACGCGGGTGCGGCCACCGGTCGGCATGGGCGTGGAGATCGCCTCGATCGTCCCGGTGGTGCTCTCCGCGGTGTCGCTGCTCGCCGGCGCCGTGTTCAACAGCGCTGTCGAGGACGCCGCGAAATACCTGACCAACGCCACGCGGGAGAAACTCGGCGCCGCCTTCCGCCGCAGCCCCGCCGCCGGCCCGCTGACGCCCGAGCAGGAACAGGAGGTGTTCCGGCTGATCCGCGACCGCGCCGCCGGCCACCTGCCCGACGACGAGGCCCACCAGCTCGCCGAGGCGGTGATCGGCGCGCTGCGGCTGCGCGTCGCCGACGAGACGTGAGCCCGGCGGTCCGCCGTCCGCGCTCCGCCACCCGCGGCCAGTATGTGCTGGTCATCGTGGTGTTGCTGCTGGCCGGGGCGTATGCCGGGCGGGTCGCCCACCTGCAACTGCTCGGAGCGGACTGGGTCGCCACGACCGCCGCCTGCCTGTCGTCGATTCCCCCGATCGACGACATCCCGCAACGGCAGCGGATCCTCAACGAGTGCCGGGCGCCCGCCGAACACCGGCTGGCCCTCTTCGACGTGGCCGGCGCCCTGCTCACGTTCGCGCTGGCGGTGGCGTTCGCCTGGCTGCTGCCGCGGCGCCTGCTGCGCCGCCTCGGCCCGCTGCGCCCGGCGCCCGGCCCGCTGCGCGACCGGGCGGCCGCGATCGCCGCACAACTCGGGGTCCGTCGCGCGCCGGCGGTCGAGTTCGGTCCCTGGCATCTTTGCGAGCCTTTCACCGTACGGTCGAACGGCGCCACCCGGATCGTGCTGCCCCCGGGGGCGCGGCGGCTCCCGCAGGACCGGCTGGACGCCGTGCTGCGTCACGAGACCGCCCACCTGGCCGCCGGCGACGTCACCCTGGTCTGGCTGACCCGGTCCGCCCTGTGGGCGTTGCCGGTGATGCTGCCCGTACCCCTGCTGGTGGCCGCCGTCGACGGCGGCCTGAGCGACCGCCTGTTCTGGCTGGAATACCTGGCCCGGGCCGCCGTGCTGTGGCTGGCCGCCTATCTGCTGGCGCGCAGCGTGATGCGGGCCCGCGAACACGAGGCCGATTCCCATGCCGCCCGCGCCGGTTCCCTTCCGGCGCTGCGGGCCATGTTCGCCGCCGCGCCGCCTGAGGCTTCCGGCCGCCTGTCCCGTCTGCTGTCCATGCACCCGGCGCCCGGCCGCCGGCTCGCGGTCCTGAACACCCCGGCGTCGCTGCCAGTCCTCCCGGCCGCCACGGCATCCGCCTTGACGGTGATTCTGTGGACCTTCGGTACGGCCATCCTCACCGCTGCGTTCCTGGCGACGCCGCTGGAGCCGTACCCCCGCTTCGTGGCCGGCCTGCTGGCCGGTGCGCTGCTGGCCACCACCTGGACCCTCGCCCTGTGGCTGCGTCCCGAGATCCTGTCGCGCCGGGCCGATGGTGACCGCCCGGCCGGCGTGCCACCCCGCGCCGCCATTCTCGGCCTGGCGGCCGGCGTCGCCGCCGGCGCCCTCCTGACCTTGGACCCGGCCGCCATGCTCACCGTGGCCGGTGCGCCCGGCTGGCGGGTCGTTCTCTACCTGCCGCTGGCAACAGCCGGTGCTGCCGGTTTGACGCTCGCCCTGTTCACGGTCCGCCGCCGGCCCACCGTTGCCCCCGCGCCGGCCTTGCTCGCACCCGACCCCGCAGCGCCGGCAGCTTTGCCGCCCGCGGTGCCTTCCGCATCCGCAGCTCTGTCGCCTGCGGAGCCGTCCGCGCCCGCAGCTTCGCTGTCCGCGGCCTCTTATCCGTCTGCGGCTGCGCTGCCCTCGATGCCTCCTTCGGCCGCGGGTTCAGCGGCGGCGGTGTCGTCTTCGTCCGCGACTCCGGTGCCTGCGGTGCCTTCCACGGCCGCAGCTTCGCTGCCCGTAGAGCCGCCCGCGTCCGTGGCAGCCGATTCCGCCTTGCCGGTGTCGCCTGCGGTACTCGGCCGTGCATCACCGCCTCCCCCCGCCGTTGGTTCCACGCCACAGGCGGCGGAAAGGCAGGTGCCGCCCCTTGTTCCTGTCATTACTGATGTGGCGCCGGGGCCGGGCGTCAGCACGCACGTTGACGGCTTGTCGTCGAGCTCGTCTGCCGCCGGGGCCGGATCCGTGGATAGCGGCGACGCGCGGTGGTTTGGCCTTCCGGTCAGGTGGTGGCGCCGGGAGCGGGGCTGGTTGATCACGACCGCTCTGAGCGTGCCCGCCTTCGCCGGGGCGCTCTGGATCGGCTCGGTCCTTGCCGTACCGCTTCCGCTGGCCCTGTTCGGCCTGCCCGACGGTCCGATCGGCGTGCTGGTCCAGGGCGCTTTCTATGCGGAGTGGCGCAACATCACCGCCGTCGGCATGGTCGTGCTCGCCATCGCGGTCGCCGCGGGCCTGGGCCGCCGAGCCGGATCGGTCGCGGTCACCGGTCTCCTCGCAGGCCTCACCGCACTCGCCACGCGCTGGCTGCTACCGATCAACGCCGTAGAACCGTATCGAGAAGCGGAACGCGACTGGTGGACGGCCGCCGCAGCCGGATTCGCTGTCATCCTGCTGCTTCTTTGCCTGCGCGGCGCCGCAGGCCTCGGCGACGCGCTCCTGGCCGCACCAATCGCAGCTCTGACGGTCAGCGCCGGCGTGCTGCTGCGCTACCTGCCGGACTTCGAGGACCCGCTTCACTCGGCGTGGATCTACGCCGTCCGGCCACTCGCCATGCTGGCCATGCTCACCCTGACAGTTGGCGTCGCTGCCGGCCTGCTCCCATCCCGAGCCCCAGCGTCCGGCCGCGGCACCTGGCTTACCGCAGCCGCCGGTGCCGGGCTCGCCGCCACACTGACGGTCGCCATCCTGCTCGCCGGCGATCCGTTTCTCTCCGTTGCCGGATGAGCGATCGCTTCCCAGCAGTGGGTACATGCCGGCGCTGGCATCAGGTTGCGGCCTGTCGGAGGTTGTGCCTTCGTCGATCGCATGCTGGCGGCTCCCAGTGTTGATGCCCGCCGGGAGGCTGCTGATCAACGGGGAGGGGGCCCTTCGGGTGCTGATCAAGCAGCCACACCCGCGACCGAAAGCCGCGACGCCGCCGAGTCTGGCGGGGCGGTCGTCGCGCGCGGACCCGCCGCTGGTGGTGTCGCGCGGCGCCGGCTCGACGGGTGGGCGACCGGCCGCAAGGGAGCAGGGGGATTTGTGACATACCCGATGAATCCGCAGGCCGCCCGCTTCGCCGCCGATGTCACCGCCCACGTGGGGTGATCCAAGCCCCGCCGGATGTGGGGAGCACGATTGACCACCATCAGCAGCATCACGTCGGGACGGGTCTACATCTCGCCCGGGCGTAACGAGCGGGTCGACCCGCTGACCAGGGTCGCCGACGCGCTCGACCTCAGCTCCGGCACGCTCAAGGACCAGCTGGAGCTGGGCCGCAGCCTCAACGAGATCGCTGCGGACCGGGGTGTGCCGCACGGGCAGCTGATCTCGGCGATCCGGGCGTGGCTGCCGGTCGCCGCCGGCGACGCCGGGGCGACGGCGGAGCGGATCGCGGCGCAGCGGAGCCTGCCGGACCCGAAGGCGCCGCGTGGGGAGAACGCCGGACTGCGGGACGCGGAGAAGCTGGAGCAGCTCGGCGAGTTGCTCGGCATGAAGTCGGAGCAGGTGACCGCGCGGGCGGGCAGCCCTTCCGACCTGGTTGCGCTCTTCCGGGACAAGGGTGTCAGCCTGCACAGGATGCGCGACGTGCTGGAGAGCGGCGACCTCCTGGACGTCATGGCTTGACCTGAAGGAAGGTTGAGGTCCGAGCATGGCGGCATGGCTGACAGCATCGCTTTGCTCGGAACCGGCGCCATCGGTACGGCGGTCGCGCACCGCCTGCGCGAGGCCGGCCGTGACGTCGTGGTCTGGAACCGCACCCGGCAGCGGCTCGGCCCGCTGATCGATCTCGGCGCCCGCGCCGCGCCGTCGGTCGCCGATGCGGTGGCGGCGGCCGATCTGGTTCTGCTCACGCTCACCGACTTCCGGGCGGTCGACGCCGTCCTGGCCGTGCTCGCTCCCGGCCTGGACGGGCGGACCGTGGTCACGCTGTCCACCGGCACACCGGCTGAGGCGCGCCGAACCGCCGAGACGGTCGCCGGCCTGGGCGCCCGCTATCTGGACGCGGGCGTCCAGGCCGCCCCGGAAGCGATCGGCACCGACGCGGCCACCATCTTCTACAGCGGTGACCGGGCCGCCTTCGACCAGCACGTGGACACGCTGCGGCTGTTGAGCCCGCCGCGGTTCGTCGGCACCGCTCCGGACGCCGCCGCGGTCTGGGATCTGGCGCTGTTCGGTCTCTGGTACGACGCCCAGCTCGGCCTGCTCCGCGCGCTCGACACGGTCCGCGCCGCCGGCATCGACGTCGCCGAGTTCGCCACCACCGCGGGGCCGCAGCTCGGGCACGTGGTCGGCGCCGTCCCGTCGGTCGTCGCCGAGTTGGCCGAGCACAGTTTCCCGCGCGGCCCGGCCGACCTCGGCGAGCACCTGACCGTGCTGCGCCAGCTGACCGATCTGCGGGCCGGCAGCCGCATCGGCGACGGCGGCCTGCCGGCCGTGATCGACCGGGTGGAGGCGCTGATCGCCGCGAACCGGTCAGGCGAGGGTCTCACCGCCGTCGTCGAGTGACGCCCGCAGCCGCCGGGCGGCCCGTAGTTGCCGGGCGGCCCGGTAGTTGCCGGGCGGCCCGTAGTTGCCGGGCGGCTCGCAGTTGGCGGGCGGCTCGCAGTTGGCGGGCGGCTCGCAGTTGCCGGGCGGGCCGTAGTTGCCGGGCGGCTCGCACCCGCCGGGCGGCCCGCAGTTGCTGGGTGACCAGTAGCTGCCACGCGGCCCGCCCGCGGTAGCTGTCCAGGGCGAGCACCAGCGCCTCGCGGACATCCGGGTCCGGGTGGCCGACCAGGTATGTCAGTTCCTCGGCCCCGCCGCGACCGCCCAGCTCCTAGAGCGCGTCGATGATCTCCCCGGACGTGCCGGCGCGCTATAACCGGCTGCTCCGGAGGCGCTGCCGCAGCCGGCCGGCCTTCGGCGTACCCGGCTGGAAGCAGGCCGGGCACGTGCAGGGCCGGCGGCCGTGCGCATCGGGCTGGTAGCGCCAGCCGATGCCCTGCGGGATGTCGCGCACGCGCCGGACCTCCGCGGCGCCGGCCGCGCGGGGCACGAAGATCTCGTAGCCGCGCGGGTCCGCGGCGTCGCGAACGATCGCGACCGCCTCGGCGAGCCGGACCCGCTGTGGCGCCCGGCCGTAACGCCCGACCGTGACCGTCTCGTCGTCGGGAACCCGCACGTGCACGGCGACGAGCACGCCGGGTTTCCAGCGCCGCAGCTCGCGCACCCACTGGTGGGTGAGGGTGAACGACGGCAGGACCGGCATGCAGTAGAAGCCGCGTTCGCCGGTCCAGCCGTGGCTGCGCGCGGCGACGCCGGAGCGGCGCACCCGGCGGGTGTTGCACTCCGGCGTCAGATGTACAAGATCGGCCATCGGGCCGGAGCCTACGCCAGCCAGCGGCGCAGCAACACGGCCGTTACGGCCAGCGCGAAAAGGCCGATCGTCGTCAGCAGACCCGGCCAGCCGAACAGCAGCATGACGATCGGGAAGGCGAGGAAGAGCAGGACGCAGAGCACCGAGATGGTGGGGAACGGCCGTTCGAACTCGCGTTCCAGCTCGGCGAGAATGCGGCGATCGTCATCGTCAGGCATCGATGCACTCCTTGGAGTCACCATACCCGCGATCCGGGTCAGCGGCGCAGGACTTCACCCCCGCGCTCGCCGGTGATCTCGCCGCCGTCGACCGCGATCACGCCGTTGACCAGCACGGTGTCCACGCCGGTGGCGAGCTGCCACGGCTGGTCGTAGGTGGAGTGGTCGGTGATCCGGTCCGGGTCGAGCACCACCACGTCGGCGGCCGTGCCGGGTGCCAGGCGGCCCCGGCCGGTCAGCCCGGCGCGGGAGGCGGGCAGCGAGGTGGACTTGCGGATCGCCTCTTCGAGGGGCAGCACTCCGGCGTCGCGCACGTAGTGCCCGACCGCCCGGGCGAACGTGCCGAAGCTGCGCGGATGTGGATGCCCGGGGCCGGACGCGTCCATGATCCATCCGTCGCTGGCGACCGCGGCCAGGGGAGAGGCGAGCACCGTCCGTACGTCGTCCTCCGCCATCGCGTGGTTGACGATCGCCACGTCCCCGTGCCCGGCGAGCACCAGCAGCACCACCATCTCCGGGGGCTGTCCGATGGCCGTACCGATGTCGGTGAGTGACCGGCCGGCCTGGTCGGCGAACGGGCCGGGCCCGAGTTCGGCCAGCACGATCCCGGAGGGATCGATGTCGCGGCCGAACCGCTCGCGCAGGCCGTCCAGGACGCGGTCGCGCGTGACCGGATCGATCAGCCGCTCGGCCACGGCCGGGGCGCCACCTTCCAGCGCCCAGGCCGGCAGCCGCGAGGCGAGCGAGGTGCTTGATGCGGTGTACGGGTAGACGTCGCACGCCACGTCGAGCCCGTCGGCATGGGCGCGCGTGATCAGGTCGAGCGCGGTGCGGGCCAGCCCGTGGTTGCCCGGCCCCATGCTCTTCAGGTGCGAGACCTGCAGTCGCGCACCGGCCGCCCGCGCCGTCTCCAGGGCTTCGGTGACCGCCTCGATCACCCGGTCGGTCTCGTTGCGCACGTGCGTCGAGTAGAGCAGCCCCCGCGACGCCGCCGCCCGCACGAGCTCCACCACCTCGCCGGACTGGGCGAACAGTCCCGGCGGGTAGATCAGCCCGGTCGAGAACCCCAGAACACCCTGCGCGGCAGCCGACACAACATATGCCGACATCTCCGACAACTCGGAAGGGCTGGGCTCTCGGTTCGAGCCGCCGAGAACCGCCGACCGCACCGAGTTGTGCCCGACCTGTAAGCCCAGATTCACGCCGGGCCGCAACGAGGTGACCACAGCGGCATACCCCGCCGCATCAGACCACTCCCACCCCAGCGTCGTCGGATCGAACCCGGCGAACCCGCCCGCATCCCGATTTCGCTCGGTCAGCGGAAAAGGCGAATGCCCGCAATTCCCGCCGATCAGCGTCGTCACCCCTTGCGCGAGCTGCGTGACCGCCCCCGGCGACGCCGGCAGCGTGAAGTCCGCGTGCGAGTGCAGATCCACGAATCCCGGCGCCACCACCCGATCCCGGGCGCTGATCACCCGCCGGCCGGCGAGCGGCGCGCTGCTGACCGCGGTGACGCGGCCGCCGTCGATCGCAACGTCGGCGCGCCGCCCGGGTGCTCCGGTGCCGTCGACGACGGTGCCCCCGGTGATCACGAGGTCGTGCACGTCAGGTCCCCTTCAGTGAGTTTCGAGGAAGATCAGGGCGGTGTAGACCGCGCACGCCGGCAGCAGGATCGCCCAGCCGGTGAGCAGGATTGCCCGCAGGTTGAGACAGCGGGCCAGGCCCATCGCGCCGATCATGTTGGCGTTCGGGAGCGGCCCGTAGGTGTCGGCCTTGGAGGCGAACAACAGCACCACGATCCAGGTGGCCATGCTGATCCCGGCGGTCGCCGCGAGCTCACCGAAGAGCTGGTCGAGCAGCACCACCTGCGCGGCGGTCGCACCGGGCACGCCGACCCAGCCCAGCAGCGCGATGGCGATCGCCAGGGCGAACGGGCTGAGGCCGGCCATCCGGTCGCCGTAGAGGTCCAGCACCACGTCGAACGGGCCCAGCTCCTCGATCGCCACGAACAGCGCGGCGAGCAGCACGAACAGCGCCAGCATGCCGAGCATCCCGCGGGCGCCGGCGCCCAGCGCGCGCAACGTGCCGCTCAGGCCGAGGCCGCCGACGAGCCCGGTGGTGATGCCGAGCAGGGGGAGGGCGACCAGGGGCACCACGATCCCGGCGTTCGCGACGATCGCCCAGGTGACTGCGGCGAGCAGGATCACCGCGAAGAATGCCGTAGCCACTCCGGCGCGGCGCCCCGGCGATGTCAACGATTCCGACATATCCGATTCGTCGTAATGGTCGTCACTATGGCGCTGCATCCAGCGCACGACCGGTAGACCCACCAGCAGCGAGACCACGACCAGCGGCAACGCGCCGTAAAGAAGATACTGCAGGTAGCCGGCGTCCGCCGCCGACATGATCGCCACGTTCGAGCCGGCGAACGGTGCCAGCGCCAGGCCTGCGCACCCACCGACGAACATCATCGCCGCGGTCGCGCTGCGCGTGTAACCCAGCCGGGCGGCCACCGGGATGACCAGCGGCGCCGCCACCGCGAGCGCCCCGCCGAGCGTGCCGAGCGCCGCGACCAGCACCAGACACGCCATCATGATCGCGAACGAGGCGACCACCGGACCGCGCCCGTCGACCAGGCCGACACAGCCGCGCACGATCACGTCGGCCACCCGGGTCCGCCGCATCACCTCGCCGACCGCCGCGCCGAGCACGATGATCACACCGATCAGCGTCACCTGGTTGGTGATCGAGTCGACCGCGAGAGCGCCCAGCTCACCGGGGGAGGGCAGCAGCACCAGCAGCGCGGCGACCGTGCTGACCACGGCGGCCGGCAGCATGCCCAGCCCGAGCACCACCAGCGCGCCGAACAGCACGATCGGCAGCAGGCCCCAGATCGTCGGCGTGCCGGTGACGATCCCGCAGACCAGCGCGCCGGCCAGCCCCGACCCGGCCAGGATCCGGGTGGCGAGCTCGGCAGGCCGCTTGCGCACCACGGTGGTCGCGGTCACCGCAAACCCTCCGGCCCCAGCAGGGCCGCCAGCAGATCGGCACGCGAGGCGATGCTCGCGGCCGACACCCATTCGGTACGGGCATGAGCACCGCCCCCGGCCGGAGCCAGCCCGTCCACCGTCGGCCGCCCCAGCGCCCCGGTCGTGTTGGTGTCGGCGGCCCCGTCCGCGGGACGCCCGTCCAGCGGCTGCCCGATTCCGGCGGCGATCCGTTTGATCTGCTCCAGCAGGCCGTCGTCCGCCGCACGCCAGGTCGGCCGGTGCGAGAGCAGCCGCGCCGACACCTGCCCGCGCTCGCGCACCGGGCGCAGCGACCGCAGCGCCTCCAGCACCGCCTCCTCGTCCGCCGGGTCGACGAACCGCAGCCCGAGATCCGCGTGCGCCCGCCCGGCCACCACGTTGGTCCGCCCGCCGCCGGTGATCGTCCCGGTGTTGAGCAGCACCGGCCGCTGCCCGACCGCGGCGCGGAACCGGATCAGCTGGTCGATCAGCTCGTCGATGGCGTTCACCCCGGCGTCCGGGTCGAGCGCCGCGTGCGCCTCGATCCCGGTCACCTCGATCCTGGCCCGGGTGCTGCCGCGCCGCCCGGTCTTCAGGTCACCGCCCGGATGTGGCGGCTCCAGCCCGAGCACCGCTCGCGCCCGGGACGCTTCGGCGCGCACCAGGTCACCCGCGGTGGGCGAGCCGATCTCCTCGTCGGCGACCACGATCACCCGGAGCTCCGGGTGCGGCCCGCCGCCGATCCGCTCGGCCGCCGCCAGCAGCGCCACGATGCCGGACTTGGTGTCGTAGACGCCCGGCCCGCGGATCACGTCGTCCTCCACCGACCACGGCATCTCAGCGAGCGTGCCCACCGGCCAGACCGTGTCGTAGTGGCTGAGCAGCAGGATCGGCTCACCCGGCACGTCGCGGGCGGGCAGGGTCCAGATCAGGTGGTCGCCGGTGGGGTGCGGCTCGCGAGCGGTGCTGAACCCGGCCCGGGCGGCATCCGCCTCCAGCATCTCGGCGAGCGCTGCCAGCGCCCGCGGATCGCCGGTGGGCGACTCGACGGCCACATAGCGGTGCAGGGCCTCGGTGAACGACATATGCGAACGCTAAGTTGCGCTCATGGCGTTGTCAACGAGCGAAAATGGCGGCAGGATGCCGGTTATACGATCGCTATCTTTCGACTGGAGGGGGTGACGCCGGATGGCCGGAACGGTGGTTCGCGACCTGGACGGGCTCGCCGAGTGGACGGCGGCCTCCGCCCTCTACCGCGCCGTCTTCGGCTATGACGGGCCCGAGTGGGGACTGAGCCCGCGGCTGCTCGCGGCGCTCGGGGAGAACTCCGGCACAGTGATCGGCGCCTTCGACCCGGACGGCGCGATGATCGGGTTCTGCTACGGGTTCTGCGCGGTCGAGGACGGCGAGATCTACCACTACAGCCAGGCCGCGGTGGTCGCGCCCGGCGCGCAGGGCACCGGCGTCGGCCGGTTGCTCAAGCAGGCCCAGGCCACGGCGGCACGCCACACCGGCGCGCGGACGATGCGGTGGACTTTCGATCCGTACGCGTTGCGCAACGCCCACTTCAACTTCGCGGTCCTCGGGGCGGTCGGGATCCGGTTCCTGCCCGACTTCTACGGCGCGTCCGGCACCGATCGGGTGCTGGTCAGCTGGGATCTGACGGGCGGCGCGCGTGGGCGTACGCCGGCGGTGGAAAGCGTGGTGGCGCCCGCGGGTGACCGATATGCGGCGCCCGACCCGCAGGATCGCGGCTGGCTGCGTCAGCAGCTGCTGGACCGTTTCGCGGCCGGCGGCCGGCTGGCGGCCGTGACCCGGCTGCCGGATGCGGCGGACCGGGTGGTGTACGCGTTCGAGAATGATCAATCGTGACGACCCGACGATCCACCCCCGCCGAGCGGTTCGACCGCAACGTGCAGCGCCGCTCCGCCCAGGTCCTCAAGCAGCGGGTGCTCGAACAGCAGCGTGCCGAGTTCGACAAAGCCCTGGCCTGGGCCGCCGAGCAGGACGCCATCGAACGGGCCGCCGCCCTGATCGTGTCGGCCCGGCGGCGCTACCTGCTCGGGTCCGGCAAATCGCTCAGCTACGCGTCGCTGCTCGCCTCCGACCTCAGCGCCGGGCTCTCCGGCGTGCACCTGGTCGACGGTGCGTCGCTGCGGCCGCTCGACGTGCTCAGCGACATCCGGCAGGGTGACCTGCTGGTGGCGGTCTCGATGGAGCGGTACCGGCGGGAGACCGTCGACGTGGCCGCCGCCTACGTGCGGCACGGCGGTGACCTCGTGCTGATCACCGACGCCGACGACGCGCCGCTGATCGGCAGCGCCACCGCCAGCATCGTGATCGGTTCCGAGAGCGCGTCCTACGCGAACTCGCCCACCTCGGTGGTGCTCGCCCTGCACCTGCTCGCCACCCTGACCATCGCCAGCTCCAAGGGCGCCGGCCGCCGCCTGCGCGACCGGGACGCCCTCGCGTCCGAGCTCGGCCTCTACACGGAAGAATCATGATGCGGATCGCGAAGGTGGAGCTGCGCCGGGTTCGGCTGCCGCTCGTGCACGAGTTCCAGACCAGCTCGCACGCGAAGAAATACCTGGAGCACATCCTGGTCGCGCTGACCAGCACGGACGGGGCGGTGGGATGGGGGGAGATCGCCTCGCCCAGCGGGCCGTTCTATTCGGCGGAGACGGTGGAGAGCTGCTGGGCGGTGTCCCGCTCGTTCCTGGCGCCGATCGTGCTGCGCACCGAGTGGGAGCATCCGTCGGAGCTGGCTGCGGCGCTCGGCAAGGTGCGGGGGAACCACTTCGCGCGGGCGGGCTTTGATGTGGCCGCCTGGGCGCTGTGGTCCGGGATGCGGGGTGAGCCGCTCGCGTCGGCGTTGGGAGGCTCGCGGGAGCGGGTCGAGGCCGGGGTGTCGCTCGGTATCGAGCCGACGATCGACGATCTGCTCGCGCAGGTGTCGTCGCGGGTCGCCGAGGGTTACCGCCGGGTCAAGCTGAAGATCGCGCCGGGCTGGGATGTCTTGCCTGTCCGTGCTGTTCGCTCAGCTTTCCCTTCGGTGCCGGTGCATGTGGACGCGAACGGCGCCTACGCTGTTTCGGACATTTCCGTTTTTCAGGATTTGGACACGCTCGGCTTGCTGATGATCGAGCAGCCGTTCGCACCACGAGACCTGGTGGCGCACGCGACGCTGCAGGAGTCGCTGGAGACGCCGGTGTGCCTGGACGAGTCCGTGGAGGACGTGGCCGACCTGGTCACCGCCCTGCGGCTCGGCGCCGGCCGGATCCTCAACATCAAGGTGTCCCGGATGGGCGGCCTCACCCACGCCGTCCGCGCCCACGACCTGGCCCGCTCCGCCGGCATCCCGGTCTGGTGCGGAGGCATGCACGAGTTCGGCATCGGCCGCGCCGCGAACGTCGCCCTGAGCGCCCTGCCCGGCTTCACGCTCCCCTCCGACGTCTCCGGCTCCGACAAGTACTACGCCCGCGACGTCACCACTACGCCCATCACCTGCACCGACGGTTTCGTGGACGTCCCGTCGGCGCCCGGCCTTGGCTGGGACCCGGACCTCGACTTCATAGCCGCCCACACCACCGACACTTTCACTTCCTAGCCGTCCCCGTCGCCACTTCCTAGCCGGCCCCTTGGCGCCGCCGGCGCCCAGCGCCGTCCCTCGACGCGAAGCCAACACCCAGCGTCAGCCACGCAACCCAGCTGACGCTCAGCGCCGCGCCGCGCCGCGCCACGCCGCTCAGCGCCGC
>NZ_JBEZZB010000191.1:3821-17871 GCF_040638955.1 Actinoplanes sp. NPDC024001 | reverse complement strand
GTCCACCACCACGGCGATCCGCTCCCCCGGCCCGCTCGCCTCGGCGATCTGCTCGCTCAGCACCGGCGGCACCGGCTGCTCCAGCTGGCTGGCGAGGCGCCGGCGGGCCGACCGTCACGGTCAGCACCCCGGCGGCGTTCCTCGACCACATCGCGCGGCCCGGCCCGTACGTCATCCAGGTCTCCGGCACGATCACGCTGCCCACCGGCACCACCGACGGCATGCACCGGGTCACCTCGAACAAGACCATCGTCGGGCTGGGCTCGACCGCCGCCCTGGTCGGTGGCGGGCTCACCATCGGCCTGCCGGTCTCCTCCGCGACCAGCCCACCGGCCGGCGCCGTGCACAACGTGATCATCCGCAATCTCCGGCTCTCCGGGGCGAGCGACGACCTGATCAACGTGCAGATGTTCAGCCACCACATCTGGATCGACCACAACGACTTCTCGAACGGCGACGACGGCGCGGTCGACATCAAGCGCGGCTCGGACCTGGTCACCGTGTCGTGGAACAGATTCCACGACCACGACAAGACGCTGCTGCTCGGGCACGACGACGACAACGGGGCGCAGGACGCGGGGCGGTTGCGGGTCACCTACCACCACAACTACTTCGACGGCTCGGACCAGCGGAACCCGCGGGTGCGGTTCGCGCCGATCGTGCACGTCTACAACAACTACTACCGGGACAACAGCTACGGGATCGCGTCCACCAACGACTCCGGGCTGTTCGTGGAGGGCAACTACTTCTCCAGCGTCAACAACCCCGGGCGGGTGGACTTCAGCGGGCCGCTCGGGCGGATGGTGCAGCGCGACAACATCCTCGTCGACTGCAACCACGCCATCGAGACCCGGGGCACGGTGGCGGATCCGCGGACGTTCTACCCGTACACCGCGGACGCCGCCTCGTCCGTGCCGACCATCGTGCCGGCGGGCGCCGGCGTAGGGAGGATCTGATGCACGGCTTCCTCGCGGCAGTGCTGGCGGCCGGTGGGCTCGTCATGGCGGCGCCGGCAAGCACGGCCGACGGGTTCGCCACCGGCACCACCGGTGGCGCCGCCGGGCCCACGGTGACCGTCACGAACGCCACCGATCTGGCCCGGTACGCCGGGGCCAACACCCCGTACACCATCCTGATCTCCGGCCGGATCACCGCGAGCGACATGATCACCGTGGTGGCCAACAAGAGCATCCTCGGGGTCGGCTCGACCGCAGAGATCACCGGCGGCGGGCTGCAGCTGGGCACCACCACCCGGCCCGGCAACAACGTGATCATCCGTAACATCCGGTTCAGCGACGCCGACGACGACTCGATCAGCGTCACCAACGGCGCCCACCACGTGTGGATCGACCACAACGAGTTCCTGCCCGGCTACGACGGCTCGCTCGACATCAAACGCAAGTCGACCAACGTGACGGTGTCCTGGAACCGATTCCGCGGCACCGACAAGACCATGCTGCTCGGCCACTCGGACAACTACCGCGAGGACGTCGGCTACCTGAAGGTGACCTACCACCACAACTGGTTCGAAGGCTCCAACCAGCGGCATCCGCGGGTCCGGTTCGGCGAGCCGGTGCACGTCTACAACAACTACTACGACGACATCGGGCTCTACGGGATCGCGTCCACCGAGAACGCCGGCGTGGTGGCCGAGGGCAACTACTTCGAGAACGTGGCGTTCCCGTGCCACTCCACCGGCGGGTACGCCGAGAGCAATCCGGGCCGCCTGGTCCAGCGGGCCAACGTGTTCGTGAACTCCGGTCCGTGCGAGGCGGGCGGCACCGTCGCCGAGCCGTCCGGCTACTACTCCTACCAGCTCGACCCGGCGTCGTCGGTGCCGTCCCTGGTGACCGCCGGCGCCGGTGTGGGGAGGATCTGATGCGGACACTTCTCGCGGCGGTGCTGGTCGCCGGCTCACTCGCCGCCGCCTCACCGGCGGCGGCCGCGCCCTCGACGGTCGACGGGTTCGCGGCGGTCGCCGCGCTCGGGTTGAGCACCACCACCGGCGGGGTGGGCGGTCCCACGGTGACCGTGGACACCACCGATGAGCTGCTGGACGCGATCGACACGGTCGGCCCGATGATCATCCAGGTCAGCGGGACCATCGAGATCACCAGCAAGCAGGGGGTACGCCCGAACAAGACGATCATCGGGATCGGCGCGAACCCGACGATCTCCGGTGGCGGGTTCGACTTCTACCGGTCGTACAACGTGATCGTGCGGAACCTGACCTTCGTCGACGCCGAGGACGACGCGATCAATGTCGGTCAGCAGTCGCATCACATCTGGATCGACCACAACACCTTCCGCCGGCCGGTGGACGGGTCGATCGACGTGGTGCGCGGCGCCGACTACGTGACCGTCTCGTGGAACCACTTCGCCGGCACCGACAAGAGCATGCTGATCGGCCACTCCGACGGCGCGTCCGGCACCGACGTCGGCCGTCTCAAGGTGACCATCCACCACAACTGGTTCGACGGCTCCCGGCAGCGGCATCCCCGGGTGCGCTTCGGTGAGCCGGTGCACGTCTACAACAACTGGTTCGACGGCAACGAGCTCTACGGTGTCGCCTCCACCATGAACGGCGGCGTGGTGGTGGAGGGCAACGCCTTCACCGGCGTGCCGTACCCGTGCTTCTCCACCAGCGGCTACGCCGACAGCGGCCCCGGGCGGCTGGTGCAGCGCGGCAACCTGTTCACCGGCTCCGGCCCATGCGAGGCGGGCGGCACGGTGGTGGAGCCGCGGACGTACTACCCGTACACCATGGATCCGGCCGCGAACGTGCCCGCGCTGGTGCAGGCCGGCGCGGGCGCCGGAAAGCTCTGACGCAGAGCCGGGCGGCCAGGGCGGCGTCGGCGGTCCCGCCGAGTTCGTGCTCCAGCCTGCTGACCAGGGGCGATGGCCTCGTCGAGTCGATCGGCGAGGCCACTGCCGTCCCAGCAGCCGGTGCAGACCGGTCTCCACCGGCACCCGGTCGGACCCTTTCGGCAGGACGGTGGAAGACGCCATCATCCTCTCGTGAGGCAGCGATCGAAGTCGCCCGCTCGGCAGCCCGGCTGGTTGTCGCTCGTCCAGATCGTCATCGTCACGGCGCTCGTCGGCGCGGTCACCAACGTCTTCACCGGGATCCTGCCGAAGGAGTGGACCTGGGCCGAGGACTGGAAGCTGATGGGTTCGGTCCTGGCCGCGTTGGTCCTGCTGCTGGTGATCCTGACCGTCGTCCAGCACCGGCGCGGTGCGGCAGCCGCCCCGCCCGGTCCCGTCATCCACCGGGCCGAGGTGGTCTACACGGCACCGGTCACCGGTGCGCCGCACCCGCCGCGCCGCCACCCGGCCCCGGACTGGCCGGCCAGGCTGCCGCGGCTCGGCGACGTCGCCAACCAGCCGCTGGCGCTCCGCGTCCACCAGGCGATTCCGCTGCCCGGCAACGATGCCGGCCAGCATCACGAGGTCGCGCCGGCACCGTGGTGGAGACCGCCCTGGTGGAAACCCGGAGCGGAGCACGCCCGCCGGCCACCGAGCGGGCCCGATCCGGCCCTGCCCACCTTCGTGGCCCGCGACGTCCAGCCCGAGGTGCAGGCCTGGATGCGGCAGGCCCGCCGGGACGGCGGGATGCTGGTGGTGGTCGGCGACTCCTCGGTCGGCAAGACCCGGCTGCTGTACGAGGTGGTCCGCGCCGAACTGGGCGACATCACCCTGCTCGCCCCCGACCTCGGCAACGGTGACATGGTCAACGACCTCGCCGAACGCATCGCCGACGACACCCTTCCGCCGCTGCTGGTGTGGCTCGACGAGCTGCAGCGCTTTCTGCCCGGCCCCTATCTGACGCCCGGGTCCACGCCGATCACCCCGGCGACGGTGCGCCGCCTGCTCGACGCCGCCACGCCGGTGGTCATCGTCGGCACCCTGTGGCCGGCCCACGCGACCGAGCTGCGGGCCCTGGACACCGATGCCTCGGGCGGACCGGCGCAGCCGCGGCATCCCGGCGCGTACGACGTGCTGAGCGACGAGCGTCTGCACGACGTCCCGCTGGAGAGCTTCTCCGAGGCCGAGCGCATCGCGACGGTCGCGCTGGCCCCGAGCGATCCCCGGCTCGGGCGGGCACTGGCCGTACGCGACTTCAACGTGACCGAGACGCTCGCCGGCGCGCCCCGCCTGATCCGCCGTTACCAGCAGGCCCGCGGTCCCGCGCAGGCCGTGCTGCACGCCGCCGTGGACGCGCGGCGGCTCGGCATTCAGGCGCCGCTCACCGCCGAGTTGCTCTGCGCGTGCGCCCGGGGATATCTGACCACCGCCCACCCCGACGACTCCGCGCTGGAGCGGGCCATCATCGAGCTGACGGAGCCCGAACCGGCCACCGCGCCGCTGCGGCAGGAGTACGACGCCGAGCGGCGCCGCGTCCTCGGTTACAGCGTCGCCGACTACCTGCTGCAGCAGGTGAGCCGGCAGCGGCGTACCGCGCCGGTGCCCGCGGTCACCTGGCAGGCCCTGGTGGATCACCCGCACTCGCCGGAGGACCGGCGGCGGCTGGCGCTCAGCGCCGACAACCGCCGGCTGTACGGCCACGCCCGGTCCCTGCTCCGGCAGTGCGCGGACGACGGCGATCCCCAGGCGGGCGAGCGGCTGGTGCGGCTGCTGGTGGAACAGGACGACGTCGACGGCCTGCGATCGGAGGCCCGGTCCGGCAACACGGTCGCCGCCGAGAACCTGGCGAAGCTCCTGGCCGCGCACGGCCGGGTGCGGGACCTGCGGGAACGGGCCGACGAGGGGGACCGGTTCGCCGCCGAGCTGCTGGCGGAGGCGCTGGCGCGCAACGGCAACCTGGCCGAGCTACGTCAGCGGGCCGACACGGGCCAGCCGTTCGCCGCGACGTACCTGGCGGAGGCGCTGGCCAGGCACGGCCACCTCGTGGAGCTGCGGGACCGGGCCGACTCGGGTGACCGGGTCGCCTCCGCCCGGTTGGTGGATCTGCTGGCCCGGACCGGCGACGTCGAGGAGCTGCGGGCCCGGGCCGAGGCCGGCGACCGGCCGGCCGCCGAACGGCTGGGAGATCTCCTGGCCGGCCAGGGCGATCTCGACGCGCTGCGGAGCCGGGCCGACGCCGGCGACTTCTTCGCCGCCGAACGGCTGGCGGGCCTGCTGGCCGGGAAGCACTTGCTGGACGAGCTGCGCACCCGCGCCGACGCCGGCGACGAGTTCGCCGCCCGCCGGCTGGCGAGCGTCCTGGCCGGCTCCGACGACCACTCGGAACTGCGCGACCGGGCGGATCGCGGCGACCGCTTCGCCGCCCGGGAGCTGGCCGGCCTGCTGTGCGGGCGCGACGACCTCAGCGAACTGCGGGAGCGGGCCGACGCGGGCGAGTGGTTCGCCGCCCGGCGGCTGGTCGAGCAGCTGGCCGAGCGCGGACACATCGACGACCTGCGCGACCGGGCCGAAGGCGGCGACGAGTTCGCGGCCGGATGCCTGGTGGCGCTGCTGGTCAAACGCGGCGACGTGACCGAGCTTCGACGGCGGGCCGACACCGGGGACGAGTTCGCCGCCCGCCGCCTGGTCGGTCTGCTGGTCAAGCAGGGCAACCTCGCGGAGCTGCGGAAACGGTCCGGCGCCGACCCGGTCGCCGCCCGGCGGCTGGCGGTCCTGCTGGCCGCGGAGGGACGTCTCGAGGAGCTGCGCGCGCGGGCCGGCACCGGTGACCGGTTCGCCGCCGAGCAGCTGGCCGCGGTGCTCGCCCGGGCCGGCGACGTGACGGAGCTGCGGGAGCGGGCCGACGCCGGTGACCGGTACGCCGCCGAGCAGCTGGTGGGGCTGCTCGTCGAGCAACGGGACTTCGCCGGGCTGCGCGCCGAGGTCGTCGCCGGAACGGCCACCAGCGCGCGCCGGCTCGTCGAGCTTCTGGCGATCGGCGACGACGCGGACCGCGCCGAGGCGCAACGCATCAGGCGGTGGGGTCTCGGGCCCGACGGATCGACCGCCTGAGGGGGCAGCCCGCCGACGGTCATCGATGTTAGTTTCGCGGCTCGATGATCACTTCCACAGAGGAGCCCCCATTGCTCAACGGAAGACGGCGCTGGACAGCGATCGCTGCCGCGGCCGCATTCGTCATCACGGGAAGCAGTCCGGCGATCGCTCAGGCGGCCGCCGCGACCACCGTGGTCGACACCAGGGACGAGCTGCTGGCGGCGCTGAGCAGCGCGACGGCCGGTGACACGGTGTTCGTCGACGGCGCCGCTCAGATCGACCTGACCGGGCACAAGCGGATCGCCATCCCGGCGGGGGTGACCCTGGCGAGCAACCGCGGTGAGAACGGCTCGCTGGGTGCGCGGCTCTACAACACCGAGTCGATCGTGCTGAAGGAGACGTGGCCGCAGTTCACCGTCACCGGCAGCGGCACCCGAATCATCGGCCTGCGGCTGCAGGGGCCGGACCAGCTGATCCGCGACGACCCCTACGAGTACTCGAACTCCGACGGCATCTCGGCCAGCGACGCCTCCGACCTGCTGATCGAGAACAACGAGATGTTCGGCTGGTCGCACGCCGCGGTGGCGGTGCGCAACACCCTCGAGGTGCGGGTCCGCGGCAACAACATCCACCACAACCGGCGCACCGGCCTGGGCTACGGCGTGATGGTCCACGACCACTCCAGCGCGGTCATCGAGGACAACACGTTCGCCCACAACCGGCACTCCATCGCCGGCACCGGCTACCGTACCGAGCGCTACGAGGCCCGGTTCAACGTCGTGACGGCCGCGCCGCAGTCGCACGCCTTCGACATGCACGGCGAGAACGAGGAGTACGCCAACGGCGAGCCGTGGGCCGGCGACGTCCTGCACGTCAAGAACAACAGCTTCCGCACCGCCGACTACCAGGCCTTCGTGGTACGCGGCCGCCCGTTCACCGGCGCGGTGGTGTCGGGCAACTGCTTCGCGCACGCGAGCAGCGCCACGGCGGTCGCGCAGACCAAGTTCACCGGCAACCTGACGATCGGCGCGAACACCTACGGCACCACCACGGGCAACTGCCACCAGACCGGGCGCCGCGTGCAGTGGCAGCTCTCCGCCGGTGGCACCTCGTCGTGGGCGCCGATCGCGCCGTACACCTTCTCGGTCGGCGAGGTCGGCTTCGGTGACTTCAACGGCGACGGCAAGACCGACGTGTTCCGGGCGACCGGCCACCGCTGGTACTACTCCCCCGGCGGCACCGGCCCGTGGGTGCCGCTGGCGCTCTCCGGCGACCAGCTCGCGGACCTGCGCTTCGGCGACTTCAACGGCGACGGCACCACCGACGTCTTCAAGGCCGACGGCACGACGTGGCGGTACTCGCCCGGCGGCGCGTCCAGCTGGGTGACGCTGACGAGTTCCGGCTTCACGAACGACGCGCTGCGCTTCGGCGACTTCAACGGCGACGGCAGGACCGACGTCTTCCGGGCCAACGGCACCCAGTGGTTCTACTCGTCCGGCGGCAACTCCAGCTGGACGGGGCTGGCCCTGTCCGGGACGGGCGTGGCGTCGCTGCGCTTCGGCGACTTCAACGGCGACAACAAGACCGACGTCTTCTCCGTCTCCGGCAGCCAGTGGCGGTACTCGCCGGGCGGCGCGTCCAGTTACGTCAACCTCGCCACCGCGAGCGACCCGCTGACGTCGCTGCGCTTCGCCGACTTCAACGGCGACAACAAGACCGACGTGTTCTCGATCTCGTCCACCAACCAGTGGCGGTACTCCTCCGGCGGCGCCACCAGCTGGCTCAACCTGGCCTCGTCGGGTTGCCCGCTGGGCAGCCTGCACGTGGCGGACGACTTCACCGGCGACAACAAGGCCGACGTCTTCGACGGCCGCTGCGGCGGATGAGAAGGGGGCCGGCCACCACGGTGGCCGGCCCCACGCACGTCAGGACAGTCGCAGCTTCAGCTGCGAGGCGCCCGGCTGCACGCCGACCACGGTGCCGGCCGGGTAGCGCAGCGTGTGATCACGCTCGGTGGAGATCAGCACCAGGCCGATCCGGTGGCCGGGCGCGAACACGTGGTCGGTGGACTGCAGGTTCCACCGGAACGTGTACGCCTTGCCGGCCCGGATCGGCGTGGTCACCGCCGGCGACAGCCGGTTGCGCACGTCGATCCAGCCCCGGGTGACGATCTCGTACGGGGTGGTCGCGGTCACGTACTCGCGGCGGGCGAAGCAGCCCGGATCGCCCTCGATGCCCGGCCCGATGCAGTCCTGCACCGGCAGCGTCCGCACGCCGGCGAACCGTTCCGCCGGACCGTAGTCGACCAGCAGCGCGGTCAGATACGGCGAGTCACCGGTCAGGTCGGCACGCACGGTGACCTCCGGCGTCCCGGACAGGCGGGTCTGTCTCGTCAGCGGCGGCGTCAGGTACGCGAGACGGTTCGGGTCGATCGCCGTCTCGTTCGCGGCGAGGTCCTCCGCCGTACGCGCGGTGTTGTCGACGAAGGTCTGCCGAGTGAAACTCGGCCGCCCGCCCAGCGTGCCGTCGCCGAGCCGCAGGGTGGCCGGCCGGGCCTGCGGGATCGGCCAGTTGCGGGAGGTCTCCCACTGGTTCGGCGCGACCTCGACGTCGGCGATCGGCTCCCGCATGATCCCCGTGTCGATCTTGTAGAGCCACTGGTCGAACCAGCGGTGCAGGGTGTTGAGCCACTGCTCGCGCCGGATGTTGAACGGGTCGGTGTGCCCGGCCTGGTGCAGCCAGATCTTGCGCGGCACGTGGTTGCGGGCCAGCGCGTCCCACCACTGGCCGGCGTGCTGGGTGCGCACGTTGAAGTCGTGCAGCCCGTGCACCAGCAGCACGCTGGCGCGCACCTTGTGGGCGTTGCGCAGATAGTCGCGCTCGGCCCAGAACCGGCTGTAGTCGCCGGTCTCGCGGTCCTGATCGCGTTCCAGGGCCGCCATCACGCCGGCGCAGACCTCCGGGTTCTCCCTGGTGAGCACCGCTTTCGCCAGCACGTCGGTGTCCTCGCCCTGGAAGCCGCCGGGCGCGACGACGCCGCCGTTGGCGCGGTAGTAGTCATACCAGCTGGAGATCGCGGCGATCGGCACGATGGTCTCCAGGCCGCGCACGCCGGTGGCGGCGACCGCGTTCGGCAGGGTGCCGTTGTAGGAGACGCCGATCATGCCGGTGCGCCCGGTGGACCAGGCCGCCTGGACCGGCTCGCCGGCCGCGTCGAAGGCTTTGGCCCGGCCGTTGAGCCAGTCGACGACGGCCTTCATGCCGAGCGTCTCGTTGTGCCCGCCGGAGGTGGGGCAGCCGGTCGAGCCGCCGGTGCCGAGGCTGTCGGCGAAGACCACGGCGTAACCGCGCGGCACGAAGTAGTTGTCGAGATAGCCGGCGAAGGTGATCGTCTCGGCGCGGTTCGCGCTGACCCCGGCGCGCAGGGCGCTCGCCCCGTCACGGTCGATGTCGTCGTGGTTCGGGACGTCGTTGAGGCCGGCGTAGTAGGGGCTGGGCTGGAAGATGACCGGCACCCGTTTGTCGGTCGAGGGGCGGATGATGCGCACGGCCACCCGGTCCGGCACGCCGTCGGCGTCGCTGTCGGCCGGGGACTGGACCCACACCTGCTCGCGGATGGCGGAGGCGTAGTCGTGAATCGGCTGTGTACCCGCGGTTTCCGCAGGTGGGGCGGCAGATGCCGACGTGGCCGCGGTGGCGGCGACGACGACGGACACGGTGGCCGCCAGTAGTCGGGCGAGTCGCATCGCGTCACCATATCGCCGCGGGTCGATCGTCGGGGGGCATCGCCCGTTCGTCGGGTGCATCGACGCCGACCATCGTTTAGGTTGACGGTGTTCCGAAGTGGACAAGGGAGATTTCAACGATGAAGCTTCGTTTGCTGGCGGCCGCCGTGACCGCCTCGGTGCTGGTGCTCGCACCAGCCACCGCGGCCACCGCCGGCGGCCACCACGGCAAGTCCTGCGGGAAACAGGCCAACGACACCTACGCCGAGCTGCTCAAGTGCGTGACGCTCGGCGGGGTGATGGACCACCTCGAGGCGTTCCAGAAGATCGCCGACCGCAACGACGACCCGTCGTACCCCGGAACCCGGCACGCGGGCACCGAGGGCTACGCGAACAGCGTCAAGTACGTGGCGAGCGAGCTGCGCAAGGCGGGCTACCGGGTCACCTTCGACCCCTTCGAGTTCCAGTTCGTCTTCCCGGCGCTGCTGCAGCAGCTCACCCCGGTGAACGCCGAGTACGAGACCGGCGCCTTCACCAACAGCCCGCCCGGTGACGTGACCGGCCCGGTCATCCCGGTCGACCTCAACCTCACCGGCGACCGCGCCAGCACCAGCGGCTGCGAGGCCGCCGACTTCGCCGGCCTGGACTTCAGCGGGCCCAACGACATCGCCCTGATCCAGCGCGGCGGCCCGCCCGACAACTCCTGCACCTTCATCGTGAAGGCGCAGAACGCCCAGAACGCCGGCGCGGAAGCCGTCGTGATCATGAACCAGGGCAACGACCCGACCCGCGAGGGCCTGATCGTCGGCACGCTCGGCGAGAACCCGCCGATCACCATCCCGGTGGTGGGCGCCAGCTTCGCCAACGGTGTCGCGCTGGCCCAGGCCGGCTCGACCGCGCACGTGCGGATCCTGCCGTCCGAGACGCGCACCGACGTCAACGTGATCGCCGAACTGCCCGGCAAGAACCGCGACAACGTCGTGATGGCCGGCGCGCACCTGGACAGCGAGTCGCTCGGCCCGGGCATCAACGACAACGGCTCCGGCTCGGCCGCGATCCTGGAGACCGCGCTGCAGATGGCGAAGGTCAAGCCGCAGAACACCGTGCGTTTCGCCTGGTGGGGCGCGGAGGAGCTGGGCCTGATCGGCTCCACGGCGTACGTCGAGGAGCTCACCCAGACCGAGCGTGACCGGATCGCGCTCTACCTCAACTACGACATGGTCGGCTCGCCCAACTACATCTTCATGGTCTACGACGCCGACCAGTCGTCGTTCCCGGCCCCGGTCGCCGTTCCGCCGGGCTCGACCGCGATCGAGGACCTCTACGAGTCGTACTACACCTGGAAGGGTGAACCGTACGACGACGCCGAGTTCTCCGGCCGCAGCGACTACCAGGCGTTCATCGAGGCGGGCATCCCGTCCGGCGGCCTGTTCACCGGCGCCGAGGTCGTCAAGACCGAGGAGCAGCAGGCCATCTGGGGTGGTGTGGCCGGCGAGTCGTTCGACCAGTGCTACCACATCGCCTGCGACGACATCGACAACCTGGACAAGCACGCGCTCGAGGTCAACAGCGACCTGATCGCGTTCGCCCAGCTCACCTTCGCCTACTCGACCGAGTCGGTGAACGGCGTGCCGGGCAAGAAGGTCCCCGGCAAGCCGATCAGGCTGCCCGCCCCGGCCGGCCCGGAAGGCACCTTCACCAGCACCGACGGCGGCGACGCCCCGCACCACCCGGAGGGCTGAGCCACATCGCAACCGCGGGCCGTGGCGTTTGCGCCACGGCCCGCGTTGTCTTGTCGTGACACCCATCCCGCTCCGCCGTCTCGTCGTGCCGGGGCTGCTGCTCCTCCTGCTGACCGGAAGCTTCGCCACGCGCACCCGCGCCGTCTGGGTGCCGGCGCCGCCGCTGCGCTACGTCGCGCAGTACACCTTCGACGGCACGGCCCCGTGGGCCGACGCTTCCGGCAGAGGGCACACCCTCACCCCGGTCATCGGCGGGAACGCGACGGTCATCCGTACCCCGCATGACCGGGGTCAAGCCGTGCGTTTCCCGCCGCGCTGCGCTCGCGGCCGGCCGTGCCCGCGTCTGGTGTTGCGCGCGGCGAGCACGCCCACGCTGAATCCCGGCGCGCGCCCGCTGCGCTACGGCGCAGCCGTGCGCCTCGCGCCGAACCGCACCAGCAAAGGCCAGAACGTGCTGCAGAAGGGCTACTCCACCGAGGGCAGCCAGTACAAACTCCAGATCGACGGCCGCTCCGGCCACCCCAGTTGCGCGCTGGTCGCCGGGCCGGCCATCCACCTGGCGCTGGCCCGGATCAGCGTGGCCGACGACCGCTGGCACACCCTGGAGTGCCGGCGCGCCGGCACCGGCCTCGCGGTCCTGGTGGACGGCGTCACCCAGGGCAGCACCACGGTCGCGGCCGGACTCGCGGTCAGCAACGGACATCCGCTCAGCATCGGCGGCAAGAGCGCCTACGGCGACAACGACCAATATCACGGTCTGCTCGACGACGTCTGGGTGGCAGTGGGCTGAGCTTTCCCTTCATCGGTACGACAGAGCCGCGATGCGGCAGCCACTCCCGGCCGCAGCGCGACCGCCGGGCTCAAGCAGTGGGTCCGGGCCTGCCACTCCCGGCCGCAGCGCGACCGCCGGGCTCAAGCAGGGGGTCCGGCCTGCCACTCCCGGCGGGCGGCGGCCGCGGCCCGCAGCGCGCGCAGCAGCGGCAGCGCCCGCTCGGCGGCGGCCCGGCCGGCTTCCTCGAACTCGGGGATGCGGGACAGCTCCCAGAACGCGTACTCGTCCACTTCCGGGCAGAGCACCAGGTCGGCCTCCTCGGCGAGCCGGTCCGTGCCGCCCGGCTGCAGCGTGCTCACCGCGACCATGATGTGCAGCAGCGTGGTCGGCGGGCGGCGCGGCAGCGGCCCGGAGACGTCCACCGCCACCACGATGTCCGCGCCCATCCCGCGGGCCAGCGCGGCCGGCACCATGGTGACCAGGCCGCCGTCGACCAGCAGATGCCCGTCCCGGTCCACCGGCGGGAACACGCCCGGGATGGCAGCGCTGGCCAGCACCGCGCTGCCGACCGAACCCTCACGCAGCACCACCTCACGCCCGGTGGTCAGATCACAGGCGACCGCGGCGAACGGGCGGCTCAGCTCGTCGAACCGCAACCCGCCGACCGCGCTGTCCAGGAAGGCGGCCAGCTTCGCCGTCTCGAACAGCGCCTTGCGGGTCCGGGCCGGCCGGATCAGCCGTGCCCAGCGCAGCGTCTGCGCCAGCTTGGCGATCTCCGACGGCGTCTTGCCGGCCGCGTAGAGCGCGCCGACGAGCGCACCGGCGCTGGTCCCGGTGATCACCGCGGGTTCCAGGCCGGCGCGGTCCAGCACGTCGAGCACGCCGATGTGGGCGGCGCCGCGCACCGCTCCCCCGCCGAGGGCCAGGCCGATCCGGATCTCACTCATTCCCACCACACTGCGGTGCGCGGCGGCCGGAGACAAGCACCGCCGCCCGCTCAGCCCACCCGCGCAGCGTTCCGTTGCGACGGGCGCGCCGCCCACTCAGCCGACCCGCGCGGCATTCCGCTCGACGAGCGCGCCGCCCGCTCAGCCCACCCGCGCGGCGTTCCGTTCGACGAGCGCGACCAGCCCGGCCAGGTCGGAGGCGAGGGCGTCGGCCAGCCCGTTCATCTCGGCCGCGCGTTCGGCGGCCTTCGGCCCGTCCATGCGGACGTGCAGTTCGAGGCGGCTGCCGGTGCCGTGCGGATGCGATTCGTGCCGCACGGTCAGCTCGGCGCCGTCCAGGACGACGGTGTCCTGGTAGGCGACGCCGGGCACGAGGTCGGAAACGATGAAGACGCACTCGGGGCCGTCCTTCGCCTTCATCACGCCGCGGGCGCCCTTGACCAGCGGCCCGTCGAGGCGCAGGTATTCCATGCCCGGCGCCCACTCCGGGTGGGTTTCCACGTCACACCACCGGGCGTGGAAGTGCTCCGGCGCCACCCAGGAGTCGGCGGTCAGGTACGCGATCTCGATCATGGCTGCATCCTGCCAGCTAGATCGACATCCGTCCCACCTGCCGCTCCCCCCGGCGGTCCAGCGCTCAAGATGGCCGGCCGAACTGCCCGCGCGGACAGCCAGACAAACTACTGCCCACTTGCCGAGTCGGACAGGCTGACCGTCAGTCTCCTCCCGACCGAAACAGCTCCCCCGCGCAGCCGGACCAACCAGCTGACCGCCAGTGCCGCCACAGCCCGGCCGAAGCAACCCCCACGTGCAGCCGGACCAACCAGCTGACCGCCAGTGCCGCCACAGCCCGGCCGAAGCAACCCCCACGTGCAGCCGGACCAACCAGCTGACCGCCAGTGCCGC
>NZ_JBEZZB010000191.1:0-3722 GCF_040638955.1 Actinoplanes sp. NPDC024001 | reverse complement strand
CCACAGCCCGGCCGAAGCAACTCCCACGTGCAGCCGGATGAGCCGGCTGACCGCCAGTGTCGCCGCAGCCGGGCTGGAACAACTTTTACGCGCAGCCGGATGAGCCGGCTGGCGGGCAGGGCTGTCTGCACGCGCTCAGAACAGTGCTGAGAGCCGGCTGGCCATGATCGGCGTGCGGGCGCTCCCCAGCGGCTACGGCTCGATCGGACCGGCAGCCGAGGCCGTCTCGGTGGCCGCGGTATGAGGCAGCGAGAGCGGAGGTGGCAGGGGCAACGGCAACAGCGGCGGGGCGGTTATTTGGGGAGAAGGAGGGCGGCAGCGGTGGGGAGGTCGGGGACGACCACGGTGGCGGCGGGCTCGTCGGGGGTGTCGGCGTATTCGCCGGTTTGCACGCGGATGGAGCGGGCGCCCAGGGCTTGGGCGATCGCTACGTCCTTGCCGGGGCGGTCGCCGATCATGACGAGTTCGGACGGGTCGAGGCCGAGGGTGTTCGCGGCGTGGCGCAGGCCGCCGGGGTGGGGCTTGCGGGCTGCGCGGCCGCCCAGTTCGTCGGTGATCACTACGGTGATGAAGGCTCTGGTCAGGCCGGTGGCGGCCAGCTTGGCGCGCTGGATCAGCGGGTTGCCGTCGGTCAGGCACGCCACCGGGTAATGGGCGGCCAGCGCGGCCAGCGCGTCGGCGGCACCGGGATAGAGGGGCAGTCGGCGAGGGCGGTATGTGGTGAACGCCGCCACCAGGTCGGGGATGAGTTCGGCGGTGCGGGCGGGGCTCAGGCCGTACGCCGAAAGGGCTCGATCGATGGTGCCGCCGCGGTCGGAGCCGGCGATGAGCTGGCGGCGGACCAGGCGGGCTAGCCGGATGGGGTCGAGGCCGTGGGCCGCGCCTGCGCGGCCGACGGCGCGGGAGGCGCCGTAGAGGTAGGCGGCCTGCGGGAACAGGGTGTCGTCGAGGTCGATGACGATGCCGGCGGGGGCCGGGCCGGTCCAGACGGGGGTGGTCATGGCTGGGTCTCCTTCGGCGCCGCGGGGGAACGCTCGGCGCAGGCGACGGCGCCGCCGGCGGCGGCCTGGCAGCGGGTCATGCAGGTGGCGGCGCCGCTGCCGAAGGCCGCGCGCGGCGAGACGCAGTCGACGGCGTCGCCGTCGAAGGCCGTGCCGGCGACAGGTGAGCGATGCGAGGTGATCATGCGGCGGCTCCCGGGCGGATACACGAGCTACCGGCGGTCATGCAGCGCCACCGAAGCGATCGCGCGAGCTGAGGGCCGGCAATACCGCAGCTTCGCGGGCCGACGGCGGCACCGCGGCGGCAACGCGGGCGGAAGGTGGCATGGCCGCGGCAACGCGGGCGGAAGGTGGCAAGGCCGCGGCAACGCGGGCGGAAGGTGGCAAGGCCGCGGCAACGCGGGCGGAAGGTGGCAAGGCCGCGGCAACGCGCGCTGAAGGTGGCAAGGTGGCGGCTCCCAAGCGGACACGCGAACGGCGGGCGGTCATGCGTCGCCCCCACGACGGGAGGGCGAGCTGCTGGCGGTGATGCGCCGGCGGCGCGAGGTGGCCGCCGTCATGCTGCGATCCACGGGCGCGAGCCGTCGGTGTAGTCGGGTTCGTCGAGGGCCAGCAACGGATCCACCGCGGGATCGGCCAACAGCGCGGCCACGCGCGGGCCGGTGTCGCCGTCGCCGTAGGGGCAGGGCAGGGCGGCGATGCGGCGGAGAGCCTCCGGGGCGCTGAGCGAGTGGGCGGCGGCCACCGCGCGGTTCGCCTCGTCGTCGCTGGTGATGCCGGTGAGCACGGCGGTTCCGGCTTCGACGCCCTCCCAGCGTGGGGTGGAGCGGCGCAGCACCACCACCGGCACGCCCAGGTAGGCGGCTTCCTCCTGCAGGCCGCCGGAATCGGTGACCACGACGCGGGCATGGGCGAGGGCGTGCAGCAGAGCGTCGTACGGCAGCGGCTCCTCGCAGGTCACGCCGGGCAGTCCGGACAGCTTCGCCAGCAGGCCGGTCTCCAGCAGCCGGGCGTGGGTGCGCGGGTGGATCGGGAAACGGACCGGGCCGATCGCGGCCAGCCGGGCGATGACGTCGACGAGGCGGGCGAGCCGGGCCCGGTCGTCCACGTTGGAGGCGCGGTGGGCGGTGACCAGCACGCCGGTGCGGTCCGCGGGCGGCACCGGCGTGACGCCGCGGTCGCGCAGGGCGTCGACGACCGGGTTGCCGACGACGAAGACGCGCGAGGCGGGAACGCCTTCGGACGCCAGGAAGGCGGCGGCGCGGGCGGTCGGTGCGAAGTGCAGCTGGGCGGTGGCGGCCGCGACCCGGCGGTTGACCTCTTCGAGGCTGCGCGGGTTGAAGCTGCGCAGGCCGGCCTCCAGGTGGGCGAAGGGGATGCCGGCGCCGCGGGCGGCGAGCGCGTAGGCGGGCACGGTGTGAGTGTCGCCGAGGGCGAGCACGAGGTCGGCCGGCACGCCGGCCAGGAGCTGGGCGGCGCCGGTGAGCAGCGCGCCCAGGCGGCCGGGCCCGTTCGGCAGGGTCAGGCGTACGTCGGGGGTCAGCCCGAGGGTGCGCTGCACGTCGGCGCTCATCGCGGCGTCGGCGTGCTGTCCGGTGTCGACGGCGGTGACGGTGTGCCCGGCGGCGCGCAGGGCCCGCACCACCGGCGCCAGCTTGATCACCTCAGGACGGGTGCCGAACGGGACCAGGAGGTGCTTCATCGGGCGACTCCCAGCGCGAGCGGGTCGGTGATCGGGGCGCCGGCGGCGTCGTAGTACACCTCGGCGAAGTGCCGGGCCATCCGCACGCCAGGCTGATAGGTGAGACCGGGCAGCCGCGCGCCCGGGTTCAAGATTCCTTCGAGGTACGTACGAACGACGTCCGCACCCGCGGCGAGAGTGAGCGGCAGCCCGCCGGAAAAACGTGGATTCACCTCGACGATCGTGACCGCCCCGTTCTCCGCGACGAAGCCCTGCACGTTCGCCGGCCCGGTGTGCCCGACCGCCCGCAGGGTGGCCGCGACCACCTCGGTGACGGCCTCCGAGGAGAACGTCGTGCCCCGGGTCGAGATGCCACCGCGGGTCTCGTCGCGCCAGCGCGGCACGCAGACCGCCAGGCTGCCGTCCCGGTCGACGAGTGCGTCAGCGGTGAACTCCCGCCCGGCCAGCCGGGTCTGCGCGATGGCGCCCGGCACCGTGGCGAAGGCGTGCGCGAGTTCGCGCGGGTCGTCGACCATGACGACGTCGCGGCTGCCGCGCCCGCGGGCCGGCTTGACCACCCACGGGCCGGGGATCATCTCGGCGGTGGCGGCGTTCCACGCGGTCGTCGGGTGCGGCACACCCGCCTGGTAGAGGGCGGCGGCGAAGGCCACCTTGTCGAGGCAGGTCTCGGCGGCGTTCAGGTCCGGCAGCCAGGTGCGCACGCCGAGCCGGTCGAGGTGGCCGGTGAGCGCGGTGAGGGCCGCGTACTCCTCGGCGACCGTGCAGATCAGCGCGGCTGGGCGGTGCTCGTCGAGGGCGGCGAGCAGGGCTTCGGCGTATCCGGGCTGGTCGGCGCGGGGCAGCACGGCGGCGCGGCCGGCCAGGCGCAGGCCGACGGCGTCCGGGTTGGCGTCCAGGGCGAGCACGTGGTCGCCGCCGGCCTGCAGCGCCTTGATGACGGCGACGCCGGCCGGGCCGCCGGCGCCGGTGACCGCGATCAGCCGGCCGGTGGGCACGGCGCCGGTGTCCGGCTGCGGCGC
>NZ_JBEZZB010000190.1:0-17990 GCF_040638955.1 Actinoplanes sp. NPDC024001 | reverse complement strand
GGCGCCACCGTGACGGCGTCCCGGCCCTGCGCGCGTAACGCCGCGACCAGCGTCCGCACCGAGGTGACGACGCCGTCGCGCCGGGGCAGCCAGGTGTCGGTGAAGTGCAACGACCGCATGCGGGGAACGGTCGGGAGTCGGCGCGACGAGGGAGTGGCCACCACAGATCCGGATCATGAAGTTCGCATTACGCTCCAATGTAGGCCATCGCGAACCCCACTGTCGGCACCGCGAAGAGGACCGACACCACCGCCAGCCGCGGGATGCTGGGCCGCCGGGTGAGCATCGCGTAGGCGGCCAGCAGCACCGGCACCGTGACCAGCTGCGGCACCAGCGTCGAGCGGGGCACCACCACATCCCGCCAGGCACACCACAGGCACAGCACGAGGGCGCCGGCCCACAGGCCGACGCCGAGACGGTACGCCACCCGCCGCCCGAACCGCACCGCGAACGTGGTGTCGCCCGCCTCGGTGTCCGCGGCCAGATCGGTCACCGTCGTGGGCACGTACAGGGCGGCCGCGAACAGCAGCCCGATCAGGCCGATCTGCCACGGGAACTGCCACGGCGCCCGGGTCACCGACCAGCCCGCGGCCGGCGCCAGCACCCCGACGACGAACGCGTTGACCGCCACGTCCCAGCCCGGCCGGGTCTTCAGCCGCAGCGGCGGCACGCTGTATGCCCGGCCGAGCAGCAGCACCGCTCCGACGCCGAGCACGAACAGCGGCCCGACGTAGAGGGCACAGCCGACGGCCGCCGCCGCCAGCACCCGGTACCAGATCCGCAGCCGGGTCGCCGAGATCGTCCCGACGACCAGCGGCGCGGAGGCCTTCCGCGGGTTGACCCGGTCGGTCGGCAGGTCGTGCAGGTCGTTCTAGGCTAGCACCGCGCCCCACACCACCGGCCCGAGGACCAGCAGCGCCATCAGGACACGCGGCACGTCGGCGGCGGCCGGCAGCCAGGTGCGCCCGGCCAGCACCACCCCGAGGTACGCGGGAACCCACGACACCGGCCAGAACCACGGCCGCGACACAGCGATCAACGTCACGCCGGAAGCATCGCCACCGGTCGCTGTGTGCCGGCTGAGAAACTACGAGCGGAACGTGCGGCGGTAGGTCTCCGGCGGCACCCCGAGCTGCTCGGCGAAGTGGCGGCGCAGCGTGGTCGCCGTGCCCATGCCGACCCGGGACGCCACCTGCTCGATGCTGAGATCGGAGGTCTCCAGCAGCTCCTGCGCCCGCTGCACCCGCTGGGTCAGCAGCCACCGCAGCGGCGTCACCCCGGTCACCGCGGTGAAGTGGCGGGCCAGGTTCCGCTCGCTCATCCCGGCCCGGCGCGCCAGGTCCCGCACGCTCAGCGGCTCGGTCAGGCGCTCCAGCGCCCAGGGCAGCAGGCCGGCGAGGGCGTGGTTGCGGCCGTGGGTCACCGCGGCCGGGATGAACTGGGCCTGCCCGCCCGGCCGGTGCGGCGGCACCACCAGGATGCGGGCGAGCGCGTTCGCCACGGCGGCGCCGTGATCCACCCGGATCAGGTGCAGGCACAGGTCCATGCCGGCGGCCTTGCCGGCCGAGGTGAGCACGGTGCCCTCGTCGACGTAGAGCACGTCCGGGTCGACCCGCACCCGCGGGTGCCGGTCGCGCAGCAGGTCGGCGTGCGCCCAGTGGGTGGTGGCCCGCCGCCCGTCCAGCAGCCCCGCCTCGGCCAGCACGAACGCGCCGGTGCACAGCGACGCCACCCGCGCGCCGGCCCGGTGCGCTTCGCGGACCGCCTCGACCAGGGCGGGCGGCTGCGGCTCCTCGATGTCGCGGACCGACGGGACGATCACGGTGTCCGCGCCGACCAGCGCGTCCAGGCCGTGCCGGATGCCGGCGGTCAGCCAGCCGCCGACCCGGGCGTCGTCGTCGCCGCAGATCCGGAAGTCGTACCAGGGCGCGGCGAGCTCACGGTCGGCGCCGAAGACCTCGCAGGCGGAGGCGAGCTCGAACAGCGGCGTCCCGTCGGTGACGGCGAGGGCAACGGTGGGCACGTCGGAAACTGTACGGCCGATCAGGAACGCGGCGCATACATGATCACGGCCACCCCGGCCAGGCAGATGACGGCGCCGATGACGTCGTAGCGGTCCGGCCGGAACCTGTCGACGACCATGGCCCAGGCCAGCGAGCCGGCGACGAACACCCCACCGTAGGCGGCGAGGATGCGGCCGAAGTTCGCGTCGGCCTGCAGGGTGGCGACGAACCCGTAGGCGCCGAGCGCGGCGACGCCGGCGCCGATCCAGAGCACGCCCCTGTGCTCGCGCACCCCCTGCCAGATCAGCCAGGCGCCGCCGATCTCGGCGAGGGCGGCCAGCGCGAACAGCAGGATGGAACGGATGATCGTCACCGGCGTATGTCAGCACATCGACCGGGCCGGGTCCCGCCCGGGTGCCCCGTGCGGCATCATCGACCCAGGTCGATGAATGAGGAGGGGAACCCATGCGCCTGTCACTGTGGACCGCCGCCGCTGCGGTACTCGCCACGATCGTCACCGGCGCCCCACCGGCCGCGGCGGCCGGCGCCGGCCCGCTGCCGGTGATCTACGACAGCGACATGGACTTCGACGACGCGTCGACCCTCGCCTACCTCTGCGAGGAGCACAAACTCGGCCGGATCGACCTGCGGGCGGTCACCGTGGCGAACAACGGCTTCGGGATGCCGCAGCGCACCCTGCGGCACGCCCGCAGCATCCTCGACCAGTGCGGGCTGCCGCGGGTCCCGGTCGCCTCCGGCGCGACCGGCGAGGGCGTGCACCCCGCACCGGCGGAACTGGTGACGACCATCGAGACCGTGCTCAGTGGGGCGCTGGGGGACGGGGCGCTTCCCCCGTACGCATCGAAGTGGAGCGCAACCGACCTGATCGCGCGCGCCGCGCAGCGATCCCGGCGTCCCGTCACGGTGATCGCGACCGGCCCGCTCACCAACGTGGCCGCCGCCCTGCGCTCCCCCGCGACCGCCCGGCGCATCGCCCGCGTCCAGATCATGGGCGGCGCGCTGCGGGTGCCCGGCAACCTGTACGGCTCGGCCCTGCCCGGCTTCGACAACACGCAGGAGTTCAACTTCTGGATGGACCCGGTGTCGGCCCAGGCCGTCCTGCGGACCGCCCGCTCCGGCACGCTGCGCCTGGTGCCGCTGGACGCCACCGCCGCCGTCCCGATCACCCCGGCGTTCGTCGCCCGCCTCGCCGCCGACCAGCAGGCGCCCGGCGCCCGCATCACCTACCGCATCGTCAGCCAGCCGGATCTGGCAGCGCTGATCTCCCTGGGCATCATGTACTGGTGGGACGCCCTCGCCGCGGTCTCCGCGGTGCACGGCACGATCACCACGTTCCGGGCGGAGCGGGTCACGGTCGTGCAGGACGGCGTCCAGTCCGGCCGCACGCTGCTCACGCCGGCAGGCCGGCGCGTGCAGGCGGCCGGGGCTGCGGACGCCCCGGCCTTCGAGCGCCGCTTCCTCGATTCCCTCAACGGTCGTACGGGCTAGGGGCCGGCCAACGGCAGCTACACCGCCCGTGGCCAAGCGCGATCACGCACACCTCCAGGCCGCACCGCGCCCGCCGGGAAACACCAGGCGGCCAAGCCCCTCCGCGCGCCTTACCCCGCAGCCCCATCCCGCCCGCGCCGCCGCGCAGCCCAACCCCGCCGCACGCCGCATACCGCCCGCGCCGCCGCGCAGCCCAACCCCGCCGCACGCCGCATACCGCCCAGACCCACCGCGCCGTGACCGGCGAGCCGCCCAACCCCGCCGCACGCCGCATACCGCCCAGACCCGCCGCGCCGTGACCGGCGAGCCGCCCGAATCCGCCGCGCGACGTGCCCGCAGACGGCTCGAGCGCGGCGTGCGCCGCACCCGCGAACCGCCCGATCCCCGCCAGCCGCGACCCGCCAGCCGCGGGCCGGGGACCGCAGGTGACGCGCGCCAGGCGTGCGCCGGGTCCGTAGGGTGGCCGGCGAGGAGGTCACGTGGAAACTCGCACCGATGTCCAGCCGGCAGCCGCGGTGCCTCGCGGGCGGATCAGCCTCGGCCTGGCGCAGTCCTTCGCCATCTGGCTGCTGATCGTGCTGGCCGCAGCGCTGATCACGCACCCGCTGGTGCCCTGGGTGGCCGTGACCGCGGGCGTGCTCTCCTGCGTCCTGCTCGGCAAATGGCACCAGCGGCGTTCCCGCCCCGACTCCGCGGTAGGCGCCTTCACCGGCGCCGGCCTCTGGCTCCTCCTGCTCGGCCTGCTGCTGCTCGCCCTCAATCTCGCCTCCATGGCCCTGCACGACTTCGAGTAGTGCGTCACAGCCCGACGGACTCAGCTGGCCCTCACGCCCCGAATCCGCCTCGGCTGAGGTGCATAGCCGCCAGCCAAGCGAACCCGGCTGGCCACCACACACCGAATCCGGCGCCCTTAACGTCGATGAGCGCCAGCCGAGCCAGCCCAGCTGGCCGTCACGCACCAAATTCGGCAGCCATGAGGGGCATGGCCGCCAGCCGGACAGACCCGGCTGGCCCTCACGCACCGAATGCGATGGGTGAAAGCACCCTCACCGCCAGCCGAGCAACCGAGCTGACCGCCACGCAGCGAACCCGATGGCCGAAAGGACCCTCGTCGCCAGCCGGGCGAGACCGGCTGACAGGCAGGAGGGCGATGGCAGCGCGGGAGCGAGCAACGCGGGAGCGAGTAACGCGGGAGCGAGTAACGCGGAGCGAGCAACGCAGGAGCGAGCAACGCAGGAGCGAGCAACGCAGGAGCGAGCAACGCAGGAGCGAGCAACGCAGGAGCGAGCAACGCGGGAGCGAGCAACGCAGGAGCGAGCAACGCGGGAGCGAGCGGCGGGCGGTCTGCCGCCCACCGCTCGCCGCGTCATCTGGTGGCGGGCTCGGCTGACGACGGGTGGGCGCGCCGCAGGCCCAGGGCCCGGCGCACCGGCTCGAGCCGGCCACCCAAGCCGGTCAGGCCGCCGGGCACGAAGTAGACCGCCAGGATGAACAGCGTCCCCAGCACGAACAGCGGCTCCCCCAGCGGGCCCGGCAGCGACCCGCCGAGGCGGGCCAGCCGCTGGTCCAGGTAGGCGTAGAGGATGCCCCCGATCACCGCACCCCACCGCGTGCCCGCACCGCCCAGCACTGCCATCACGATCAGCGACAGGGTCAGCTCCGATGACGCCACGTGCGGCGACGCCCCGCCCACCACCAGCGCGTACGTCACCCCGCCCAGCGCGGCCAGCGCGCCGGCGAGGACGAAGGCGAGGAGTTTGAGCCGGTACGGGGACAACCCCAGCACCGCGATCCGCCGCTCGTCGTCGCGCAGGCCGGTGAGCGTGCGGCCCAGTGGCGCCCGGTCGATGGTGTGCACCACGAGAACCACCACGGTCAGGAACGCCAGCGCCAGCCAGTACAGGTTGACCGTGTTGGTCACCCCGACCAGCGCGGCCGGCAGGCCCGCGCTGACCAGCGGCAACCCTTCCTCGCCACCGGTCAGCCCACCCGGATCCCGGTTGATCACGATGTGGCCGACCTGGGCGAACGCCAGCGTGACCATGGAGAACGCGATCCCCGAGGTCTGCAGCGCCACCGAGCCGAGCAGCGCGGCGAGGGCCGCCGCGGCGAGCACGGTCACCGCAGCCGCGCTCCACAGCTGCCAGCCGTAGTGGCTGACCAGGATGTCCACCCCGTAGGCGCCGGCGGCGATGTAGAGCGCGTGCCCGAACGACAGCAGCCCGGCCCGGCCGAACAGCAGGTCGTAGCCGAGTGCCAGCCCACCGAAGACCAGGCACAGGGCGAGCAGTTGCAGGGTGCCGGGCGAGTTGAGCGGACCTTCGAACAGTCCGGGCAGGCTGAGCGTCGACCAGGGCAGCACCGCGGCCACCACGAGGAGAAGAAGAGGCACCGCACGCCTCATGCCGTGGCCACCTTTCCGGCGAGGCCGGCCGGGCGCAGCAGGAGCACGACGGCAAGCAACGCCACCACGCTCACGTCGCCGGCGCCGGCCGTACCGTAGTAGTTCACGAACTGTTGGAGCAGGCCGACCGCGCCGGCCGCGCCGGCGACCGAGCCGAGCCCGCCGATCACCACGACGATGAAGGCGAAGATCAGCAGCGAGGCGCCCTGTCCCGGCGAGATGGAGCTGAAGTAGGTGCCGGCGAGGATGCCGGCCAGTCCGGCCAGCGCCCCGCCGATGGCGAAGACCAGGGTGAACGCGTTGCGGACGTCGATGCCGAGCGCGCTGACCATGGCCCGGTTCTCCACGCCCGCCCGGATCACCAGGCCATAGCGGGTGAAGCGGAGGAACGCCAGAAGCGCCCCGAGCACCAGCACCGCCACGCCGATCAGCAGGAACCGGTCGGCCGGCACCTGCGCGCCGCCGACGCTGATCACCGACGAGGTCCACGCCGGCCGGGGGAAGACCCGCGCGTCGGCGCCCCAGACGGATTGCAGCAGCGCCACGCCGGCCAGCGACAGGCCGACGGTGACCAGCACCTGTTCGGTGTGCCGGGTGTAGAGCGGCCGGATCAGCACGAGTTCGACGAGGGCGCCGGTGGCGGCGCCCACCGCCACCCCGAGGGCGAGCCCGCCGAGCCAGCCCAGGTGCGGTTCCGCCCACCAGGCCACGTACGCGCCGACGGACAGGAACAGGCCGTGCGCGAAGTTGAGCACCCCGGCGAGGCCGAAGACCAGGGACAGGCCGGAGGCGATGAGGAAGTAGAGCGCCGCCAGGCCGAGCCCGGTGAGGGTCAGCAGGACCACGGTGGACATCAGTGCCTCCCGGCGGTGGATCCGACGCCGAGCAGCGACTTCGTCGCTTCGGCGTCTCCGAGCAGGTCGGCCGCGCGGCCTCGCCAGGCGGTGCGGCCGGCTTCCAGCACGACCGCGTCGGTGGCGAGCCGGCGGACCACCGCCAGGTTCTGTTCGACGAGCAGGATCGGTACGCGGGAAGCCACCCGTTCGAGCACCCCGGCGACCGCGGTGACCACGGCCGGGGCCAGGCCCTTGGTCGGCTCGTCGACGAGCAGCAGCCGGTTCGGGTTGAGCAGCACCCGCGCGAGGGCGACCATCTGCTGCTGCCCGCCGGAGAGCGTCCCGGCCCGCTGCCCGGCGCGTTCGCGCAGTTCCGGGAAGAGCTCGTGGACCAGGTCGTAGTCGGGGTCCGGCACCCGGCAGGCCAGGCGCAGGTTCTCCGCCACGGTCAGCCCGGCGAACACGCACCGGTCCTCCGGCACGTAGCCCAGCCCGTCGCGGACCAGCCGGTGGGTGGCCCGCCCGAGCACCGGCCGCCCGTCGTAGGTGACCGTGCCGCCGGCGGCGGGCACCTCACCGAGGATCGCCCGCAGCGTGGTGGTCTTGCCGACGCCGTTGCGCCCGAGTAGCGCGGTCACCCCGGACGGCGCCACGTCGAAGCTGACGCCCTGCAGAATGTGCGAGCCGCCGAGCCGCACCGACAGGTCGGCTACCTGCAGGATCACAGTTCCTCCCCCAGATATGCCTCCTGCACGAAGGCGTCGGCCATCACCGCGCCGGGTGTGTCGCAGGCCAGCAGGGCGCCGTGGTGCAGGACGGCGACCCGGTCGGCCACGTCCAGCACCACATCCATGTGGTGTTCCACCATGAGCACGCTGCGCCCGGTGCCGGCGGTCAGCCCGCGGACCACCGCGACCAGGGCGGGCACCTCCTCGGCGCTCACCCCGGCCATCGGCTCGTCGAGCAGCAGCACGCGCGGTTCCCCGGCGAGCAACAGGGCGATCTCCAACTTCCGCTTCTCGCCGTGGGCCAGCGAACCGGCCGAACTCGCGGCGCGTTCGGTCAGCCGTACCTCGGCAAGGATCTCGTCGGTGCGGGCCGCGATGTCGCGGTCGGCGCGCTTGCGCCAGGCGCGCATCGCGCCGCCGCGCTTGGCCTGCACGGCCAGCGCGACGTTCTCGGCGACGGTGAGCGAGGCGAACACCGCCGAGGTCTGGAAGGTGCGGCCCAGGCCGAGGCGGGCCCGACGGTACGGCGCCAGCGCCGTCACATCGTCCCCGCCCAACCGGATCCGCCCCGAGCTGGGCCGGCGCAGCCCGCTGATCAGGTTGAACAGCGACGTCTTGCCCGCGCCGTTGGGGCCGATCAGGGCCATGAACTCGCCCGGTTCGAGGCGCAGGGTGACGTCGTCGACGATCGGCACGGCACCGATGCGCCAGGACACCGCGTCGACCGCGACGGCTGACACGCTGCTCAACCCTTCATCGCCGCTGCCGGTGGGGCGGCGTCCTCGGCGGAGACGGTGCCGGCCGGGGTGGCCGTCTCGGCGTCGGTGAGCTTCGCCTGGAACATCGGCTGCAGCAGCGCGTGGTCCTCGGCCCGGACGGTGAGCTTGCCCTTGACCGAGTCGAAGCTGTGGCCCTCCAGGGCGGCGACCATCTTGTCGGCGTCGTCCGGGCTGCTCTTCAGCGCGTGCACGATCATCTGCGCGGCGGCGAACCCGTCCGGGTGGAACAGGTCGGTCCTGCCGCCCGGCACCGCGGCCTTCAGCGCCTGGTAGGCCGGGTTGTCGGCGGCGCCGTCGAAGTAGTGCGCGAGCAGGTTGAGCTTGGTGGCGCCGGCGCCGAACCCGGCCCAGGAGGCGCGGATGTCCAGGCCGGTGACCACCTTCGTGGAGCTCAGCACGCCCTGCTGGTCGAGGGCCTGCCACATGGCGCCGGCCGTGGTGCCGGCCCAGGCGACGAAGACCAGGTCGGGCTTGGCGGCCTTGATCTGGCTGGCGAACGGGGTGAAGTCGGTGGCGTTGGCGGGCACCGCGATGTCGGTGACGGTCGCGCCGGCGCCGCCGAGGACCGCGGTGACGGCGGCGACGTTCGACTTGCCGAACGCCGAGTCGGGCGCGAAGACCAGCACCTTCTTGCCGTCGCCGAGGAAGCTCCTGGCGGTCTGCACGTCCTGGTACGACTGCCGCCCGGACCGGAACGTGTACCTGTTGACGCCGGTGATCCCGTCGGTGGCGGCCGGCCCGGAGACGAAGAGCACCTTGTTCTCCGCGGCGAGCGGCGCCACCTGCAGCGCGACCCCGGACGAGGTGGACCCGGCGAGCACCTTGTAGCCCTTGCCGATCAGATCCTTGGCGGCGGAGACCGCCTTGACCGGGTCACCGGCGTCGTCGGCGTAACTGACCTCGACCGCCCGGTCGCCGATCTTGCCGGTGCCGTCGGTCGCGTAGGCCAGGCCCGCCTTGAAGCCCTCGGCGTACTGCGCGCCGTAGGTGGCGAGCGGACCGGACTGCGAGTAGACGATCCCGACGCGCAGCGGACCGGAACCGCCGTCCGTGGCCGCCTGCGGGCTGCCACAGGCGGCCGTGGAAAGGGCCACCGCCGCGATAGCGGCTGTCATGCGAAGACGATTCATGCGGCCACACGCTAGAAACATCGGCGTAGCAAAACCACGGGCATCGATCACATCGAAGTGGTCCCGGTTGTGTGCGCCGGACACATATACGGCGTGGCCCGCCGGTCCGTACGTTTCCCGCCATGACGACGGCACAGGTGGTCGACCTTGATCTGGCGGGCCGCACCGCCCTGGTGACCGGCGCCGGCAGCGGCATCGGGCGCGCATGCGCCGAGCGGCTCGCCGCGGCCGGCGCCGAGGTGGTGGCGGTGGACATCGACGAACGGGCCGCGAAGGAGGTGGCCGCCGCGATCGGCGGGCGGGCGATCGCCGCCGACCTGTCCGACCCGGACGCCTTCGACGCGCTCCCGGCGGACGTCGACGTGCTGGTCAACAACGCCGGCCTGCAGGTGGTGGCGCCGCTGACCGAGTTCCCGGCGGAGAAGTTCACGCTGATCCAGCGGGTGATGGCCGAGGCGCCGTTCCGGCTCGTGAAACTGGTGCTTCCGCACATGTACGAGCGCGGTTGGGGCCGGGTCGTCAACATCTCCTCGGTGCACGGGCTGATCGCGTCGCCGTACAAGGCGGCCTATGTGAGCGCGAAACACGCGGTCGAGGGACTGTCCAAGGTCACCGCGCTGGAGGGGGCCGCGCACGGGGTCACCTCGAACTGCATCAGCCCGGGGTTCGTGCGTACCCCTCTGGTCGACAAGCAGATCGCCGACCAGGCCGCGGTGAACGGCATCCCGGAGTCCGAGGTGATCGAGAGGATCGTGCTGGCCCGGGCGGCGATCAAGGAGCTGGTGGAGCCGGAGGACGTGGCGGAGCTGCTCGCCTACCTCTGCACGCCGCCGGCCCGGCTGATCACCGGATCGTCGCTCACGATCGACTGCGGGTGGACGGCACACTGACGTGATGGAAGAGATCGACATCGCCGTCGCCGGCGGCAAGCTGCGCGCCCTCAGCTGGCCCGCCGGCGGCCCGCTCGTGCTGGCCGCGCACGGCATCACCGCCAACGCGCTCTCCTGGGCGCCGGTCGCCCGCGCCTTGCGCGGCCGGGCCCATCTGGTCGCGCTCGACCTGCGCGGTCGCGCCGGCAGCGCACATCTTCCCGGACCGTACGGGATGAGCGCGCACGCCGACGACCTGATCGCGGTCGCCGACCACTTCGGGGTGAGGACACCCGCGCTGGTGGGGCACTCGATGGGCGCGTTCGTCGTGGCGGCGACCGCGGCCCGGCATCCCGGCCGGGTGGGCCCGGTGCTGATGGTCGACGGCGGGGTGGCCCTGCCGGTGCCGGCAGACGTCGACGTGGACGCGGCGCTGCACGCGATCATCGGCCCGGCGATGCGGCGGCTGTCGATGACCTTCGCGTCGCCCGCCGAGTACCTGGACTACTTCCGGGCCAATCCGGCGCTGGGCCGGTACTGGACGCCGGAGCTGGAAGCCTATGTGCTGCGCGACTTCACCGGCACCGGATCGTCGTGCAACCTCGACGCGATCCGCGCCGACGCGGCCGACATGCTGACGAACCCGGTGCCCGCGCCGTACCCGATGCTGTGGGCCCCGCGCGGCCTGATGGACGAGGACCGCGGCCTCTACACCGCCGGCCGGCTGGCCGGCGTGGACGCCGAGCTGATCCCGGACGTCAACCACTACACGATCCTGCAGGCGCCACGCGTCGCGGAACGCATCGTTACGCTCCTGTCATGACCACCACCGATCCGCGGGAGCTGTCCCTGCTGGAGGCGTTGCACTCGACGCCGGCCCGCCGCTACCTGTCCACCGAGCCGATCGACGACGACGTGATCCGGGAGATCCTGGACGCGGCCATCCGCGGGCCGTCGGCCGGCAACGGCCAGTTCTGGGCGTGGATCGTGGTGCGCGACCCGGACACCAAACGGCAGATCGCCGAGTGGTACCGGGAAGGCTGGGAACGCCACTACGGCTCCCGGCGCGAGCAGATCCTCGGCGCCCCCGAGGGCGGGCCGATGAGCAAGGCCAGCTTCCTCGCCGCCGACCACCTGGCGAACCATCTCGAGGAGGCCCCGGTCTGGATCATCCCGGTGCTGCTGGGCGCGGCGAAGTCGACCAACCCGCGGCTCGGCTCGTCGATCTACGGCGCGGTGCAGCACCTGATCCTGGCCGCCCGCGCGCACGGCCTCAGCGCGACGCTCACCACGCTGCACGTCGGCCACGAGGAGGACGTCCGCAAGCTGCTCGGCCTGCCGGAGGACGCGCTGACGATGGCGCTGATCCCGCTCGGCCACCCGGCGAAGGGCCGCTGGTCGCAGCCGAAGCGCCGTCCCCTCGACGAGGTCGTCTTCTACGACCGGTTCAGCTAGCCCGCTTCCGCACGGCCGCACTTCCCACCCGGCTGGCCGCCAGTGCTCGTCCAGGCCCCCAACAACAGCACCGGCCGCCAGCCGACCGATCCGGCTGACCGCCAGCGCGGCTTTCGGCGGCCGGGAACAGCGCTGGGCGCCAGCCGAGCAATCCAGCTGACCGCCAGCGCGGCTTTCGGCGGCCGGGAACAGCGCTCGGCGTCAGCCAGGTGTGAGGGGGGTCAGCGGGCCAGGGTGGCGTAGCGGCCGCCGTCGCGCAGCAGGGAGTCGTGGGTGCCGGACTCCAGGATGCGGCCGTGGTCGATCACCGCGATCTGGTCGGCGTCGCGCACCGTCGAGAGGCGGTGCGCGATCGTCACCGTGGTCCGGCCGCGGGACAGCTCGTCGAAGGCGCGCTGCACGGCCCGCTCGGTCTCGTTGTCCAGGGCGCTGGTCGCCTCGTCCAGGACCAGGATCCGCGGGTCGCGCAGCAGCGTACGGGCGATGGCGATGCGCTGTTTCTCACCGCCGGAGAAGCGGTGGCCGCGGGAGCCGACCATGGTGTCGTACCCGTCGGGCAGCGCGGAGATCAGATCGTGGATCTGCGCGGCCCGGGCGGCAGCGTAGATCTCGGCGTCGGTGGCGTCGGGTTTCGCGTAGCGCAGGTTCTCCCGGATGGTGGTGTGCAGCAGGTAGGTCTCCTGGCTCACCACACCCACGATCGACGCCAGCTGCGACAGGGACAGGTCCGAGATGGGCACGCCGTCGATCGTGACCCGGCCCGAGGTCGGGTCGTGCAGGCGGGCGATCAGCGCGGCGATCGTGCTCTTGCCGGAACCGGTCTCCCCCACCAGGGCCAGCGAGGATCCGGCGGGCACGTCCAGGTTCACCCCGGCGAGCGCGGCGGTGGCGCTTCCCTCGTACGCGAATGTCACGTCCTCGAAGCGCAGGTGGCCGTGCACCCGCTCGAGCCGCACCGGGTCGGCCGGCTCCTGGATCTCGACCGGCAGGTCGAGATATTCGAAGATGCGCGCGAAGAGCGCGAGCGAGCTGGTCAGCGTGACCCCCACGTCGAGCAGGCTCATCAGCGGCCGGAACAGGTTGCCCTGCAGCGCGGTGAACGCGACCAGCGTGCCGATGCTCATCGCGCCGGCGGCGAACGGCAGGCCGGCGGCCAGGTAGATGACCGCCGGGATGACGGCGAAGACGACGGTCATCGCGGCCATCCGCCAGCGCCCGGCCAGCTCGGAGCGCAGCTCCAGGTCGATGAGGCGGCGCGAGGAGGCGGTGAACCGCTCGATCTGCGCGTCGCCGGCGCCCATCGTCTTGCTCAGCTGGATGCCGCTGATCGACAGGCCCTCCTCGATGATCACGTTGAGGTCGGCGAGCTCGCGCTGGCGCTGGGCGGTGATCCGGTGCCGCATCCGGGCGACGCGCCGGGTGAGCAGGACCGCCGGCGGCAGCGCGATCAGCGAGACCAGCGTGAGCTGCCAGGACAGCGCGGTCATCGCGGCCAGCGTGGCGACGACGGTGGTGAAGTTGGCGGCGACGGAACTGGCGGTGGAGGTGACCACCTGCTGCATGCCGCCGATGTCGTTGGTGATGCGCGACTGCACCTCGCCGGTGCGGGTGCGGGTGAAGAAGCCGACCGACTGCCGCTGCAGGTGGGTGAAGACGTCGGTGCGCAGCCGGTGCATGACCCGCTGGCCGACGTCGGTGGAGATCCAGGTCTGCACCACGCCGAGCGCGGCGGTCACCGCGGCGACGCCGACCATGCCGGCGACCAGCCAGATCAGCAGGCGCAGGTCGCCCTGCGGCAGGGCGACGTCGATGACCTCGCGCAGCAGGAACGGCGAGATCATCGCCACCGCGGAGGAGATCACGATGACGGCCACCACGACGGCCAGCTGCCGCCGGTGGCCACGGAAGAGCGCGCCGATGCGGCGCAGCGAGACGGAGCGGGCCTGGGCCTTCTCCGCCGCGGTCAGGGTGCGTTGTCCCCTTGCCAAGAGCAGGACCTTTCCTCGTACGGGCTTGCTGAGGTTACCTCAACATGAGGGTACAACGGCAACCGCTATACCCTTGTTCCCGTGGAGGACGAGAGTCTGCTCGAGGCGTTCTGGGGCGTTACCCGCAAGCTGCGGCACCGAACCCGGGAGGCCCTCGAGCCGTGGAACGTCTCGCCGTCGCAGTCGCGCGCGCTCGGCATGCTGACGCACCACGGCGAGATGCGGCTCAGCGCGCTCGCCGAGCACCTGCGGATCGCGCCCCGCTCGGCCACCGAGGTCGTCGACGACCTGCAGAACCGGGGCCTGGTCGAGCGCCGCCCCGATCCGGCCGACCGGCGCGCCACGCTGGTCGCCCTGACCGCGCACGGCGTCGAGACCGGCAACGCGATCAAGCAGGCGCGGGCCGCCGAGGGCGAGCGGCTCTTCGCCGAGCTCAGCGACGCCGACCGTACGGAGCTGGCCCGCATCCTGCGCAAACTGCGCGACTAGGGCCGGGTGAAGTGGTGGATCAGGCCGGCGCCGGTGGTGGCGCAGAGCAGCCCGAAGTAGATGTTGTCCGGGACGGCGGCGAAGCCGGTCACGTCCACGGCGGCGACCCCGAAGAACGCGGCCAGGAACCAGATCATCGAGACCCGGGCCACGTGGTTCAGGGCGTCCCGGCGCGGTGAGCGCCGGGCGGTCAGGTGGTCGCCGGGGCGCACCCGCAGCGACTCGGCGAAGTCGTCGGCGGCCTGCGCCAGCGTGGGCGCGTCCACCACGCCGCGCATGGCCTGCTCCAGGCGGTGCAGCGCGGTCCGCGCCCCGGTGTGCCCGGGGTCGATGGTGAGCGCGCGGATCACGGCCTCGCGGGCGGTGAGCGGGCGCCCGGCGGCGAACAGCGCGAGGCCGTAGGTGACGTACAGATCGGGGTCGTAGGCGGCCAGCTCGATCGCGATGCGCAACCCCTCGGCGGCGTCGGCCGCGCGGCCGGCGGCGAGTTGCGCCTCGGCGAGCCGGTTGTGCAGCCGCGGGTTGCCCGGGTCGTCCTGGCAGGCGGCGAACGCGGCCTCGATCGCCTCGGGGTGCTCGCCGAGCGCGGTGCACGCCCGGCTGACCCAGAACAGCGACTCGGCGCCGTCCGGGTCGAGCTGCCAGGCGGCGCCGGCCGCGCGCAGGGCGCCCTGTGCGTCGCCGAGGTCGAGCCGGGCCCGGGCCATCCGGTGCCAGGCGCCGATGTTGCCGGGTTCGCGCCCGACGTACGGGGCGAGCAGGGTCGCGGCGTTGCCGGCACGGCCACGGGCCAGCAGGGCGTCGGCTTCGATCAGCAGGGGCTCGGTAGACACGCCGCTGTGATCGGCGACCCGGCCGGCGACTTGTGGAACCCGGCCGTTGCGCTCCGGTTGCGCCGCCTAGTTCGAGCGCAGCTCGTCGCGATAGGTGAGCAGCGCCTTGCCCATGCCGGCCAGGAACCGCTCGACGGCCTGCAGCTCCGCCACGGTGAACTGCTCCATCACCGCGTCGGTGTGCGGGCGCAGCGGTGTGAAGAACGCGATCGCCAGCGACATGCCCGCTTCGGCGTAGCGCAGGTGCACGACCCGCCGGTCGCTGCTCTCCCGGGTGCGGCGCAGGTGCCCGCCGCGCTCCAGCCGGTCGATCAGCGCGGTGGTCGCGCCGGACGAGAGCCCGATCGCCTCACCGAGCCGCCCGGGCGTCAGCGGTGCGCCGTGTCTCTCCGCGTGCATCACCGCGAGCAGCGCGTGCATGTCGGTGGCGTGCAGGTGATGACGGTTGGCGAAGGCGTGCCCGATGTGCTGCGCCTCGCTGCTGTACGTGTTCAGCAGGTCGACGAGCGCCCTGCGCAACCGCTCCCGTTCCGCGGTCTCGTTGCCTTCCACGGGGGTAAGTGTTGCAGATCCGTCCTCAGTCGTGAACAATCTCGATTGTAAAGATTCTCGTTCTTGGAGGCTTCATGAAACGGGCATGGGCAACCCTGTTGCTGGCCCTCGTCCTCGGCGGGCTGGTCTTCGCCTTCGCCGGAACGACTCGGACGGACAACGACGCCACCTCCTCCCTGCCGGCCTCGGCCGAGTCGACCAAGGTCGCGCAGCTGCAGAAGGAGTTGCCGTCGGGCCGGACCAACCCGGCCCTGATCGTGATCGCCAAGGGCGGCGCGGCGCTCACCGAGGCCGACCTGGCGAGCGTGCAGGACCTCGGGCAGCCGATCCTCTCCCAGGACCGCAAGGCCGCCCTGATCACCGTCACGCTCCCGGCCACCGGTGACAGCGACGAGACCATCCGCGTGGTGGACGAGCTGCGGGCCAAGGCCAAGGACGGCCTGGCGCCGGGCGTGACCGCGCAGGTCACCGGCGGCGCCGGATTCGGCGCCGACCTGGCGAACAGCTTCAGCGGCGCGAACACCCGGCTGCTCATCGTCACCGTCCTGGTGGTGACCGTCCTGCTGCTGGTCACCTACCGCAGCCCGATCCTCTGGATCGTCCCGCTCGCCGTGGTGGGCTTCGCCGACCAGCTCGCGGCGAAGGCCATCGCCATCTACTCCGAGCACACCGACCTGGCGATCAACGGCTCGACGACCGGCATCGTCACGGTGCTGGTGTTCGGCGCCGGCACCAACTACGCCCTGCTGCTGATCTCCCGCTACCGGGAGGAGCTGCACAAGTACGAGAACCGGTTCGAGGCCATGGCCAAGGCGCTGCGCGGGGCCGGCCCGGCCATCGCGGCGAGCGCCGGCACCGTGATCCTGGCGCTGCTCACCCTGCTGCTGGCCAGCCTGAAGACGAATGCCGCGCTCGGCGTCACGGCCGCCACCGGCGTCGCGATCGCCATGGTGTTCGCCCTGCTGGTGCTGCCGGCGGCGCTGGTGGTCTGCGGCCGCGGGCTGTTCTGGCCGTTCATCCCGCGGGTCGGCCAGGCCGGCCCGGAGGACGGCAAGGGCTTCTGGGCCAAGGTCGGCCGCACGGTGGTGCGCCGCCCCGCCGCGGTGACCGCCCTGGCCGTGGTGATCCTCGGCCTGCTCTCGCTGGGCACCCTCGGCACCAAGGTCGGCCTGTCGCAGACCGAGCAGTTCCGGGTCGAGTCCGAGTCGGTCGCCGGCCTGGAGACGCTCAGCAAGTACTTCCCGGCCGGCGCCGCCGGTCCCGCCGTGGTGCTGACCGAGCCGGCCAAGGCGGAGCAGGTGCTCGCCACAGTCACCGACACGCCCGGCGTGGCGCAGGCCCGCATCGGTGAGCGCACCGAGACCCAGGTCAGCATCAGCGCCGTGCTGGAAGCGGCGCCGGACACCGCCGAGGCGTTCGACACGATCCGCGACCTGCGCGACCGGGTCGGCGACGATGCCCTGGTCGGCGGCACGGTGGCGACCGCTCTGGACACCCGTGACGCGGCCCGCCAGGATCTGGTGACGATCGTTCCGGTGATCCTCGCGGTGGTGCTCATCGTCCTGATCGTGCTGCTGCGGGCCCTGGTCGCCCCGCTGCTGCTGATGGCGACCGTGGTGCTCAGCTTCGTGGCCTCGCTCGGCGCCGGCTCGTGGCTGTTCCGCACCGTGTTCGACTACCCGGCCCTGGACAACTCGGTTCCGCTGTTCTCGTTCCTCTTCCTGGTCGCGCTCGGTGTCGACTACAACATCTTCCTGGTCACCCGGGCCAAGGAGGAGACGCCGCGGCGCGGCACCCGGGAAGGCATGGTGCATGCCCTGGCGGTCACCGGCGCGGTCATCACCAGCGCGGGCATCCTGCTCGCGGCGGTGTTCGCGGTACTCGGGGTGCTGCCGGTGGTCACGCTCACCCAGATCGGCGTCATCGTCGGTATCGGCGTGCTGCTGGACACGCTGCTCGTGCGTACCGTGCTGGTGCCCGCGCTGGCCACGCTCACGGGTGACCGGTTCTGGTGGCCGGGCCGGCCGCAGGTCGGGTCCGGGCCGGCCGCGGACGAGGACGCGGACGGCCAGTCGCACCAGCCGCGCCAGGACTGGGAAGCGGTGGACCGCGCCAAGCTCGCCGCCCCCGCCGACAAGAACTAACGGTGTGGGAGCGGAAACGCGCTCCCCACCCGGTTCGGGCTTTGCTCACCGCCAGGAGCCCGGCTGCGCGTTCGGCGCGCAGCCGGGCTCAACCATGTTCGCCACGCCGCGGAACGCTACCCATATTGCCTATCGGGTCGATAGGATCCGTGGGCATGAACGAGCGTGGCTATGACGAGCGCCGCCTGCGGGACTTCACCGCCGGGCGGACCCGCGGATTCTCCCGGCGCGAGCTGTTGCTGCTGTCCGCCGCGGTCGGCGCCGGCGCGGC
>NZ_JBEZZB010000189.1:0-18305 GCF_040638955.1 Actinoplanes sp. NPDC024001 | reverse complement strand
ACGAGACGGGCACCAGCCTCGCCCCGCTACCCGCCCTCAAGGTAGCGTGAAGATCAACTCATCGACCCTGTCCGTCGAATCGGGTCAAGCCCAGTCGCCTGCCACGGTGCGGACGTACTTCATTGGATTGAAGATCTTCTACCGTTGGGCTGTTCGCGAAGAGCTGATGACCCGAAACCCCATGGCCGCGATCGACGAGCCACAGGTGCCTGATCGTGCGCCAGCGATTGTCACGGAGTCCGATCTTCGGAAACTTCTGACCGCGTGCGCCGGGCGTGATTTCCGGGACCGGCGAGACAACGCCATGATCCGGGTGATGCTGGAACCCGGCGGTCCACGTCGCTCTGAGCTTGCTTCTATGACGATGGACGGCCTGGACATGGACAACGACCTGATCCGCCTCCACGGCAAGGGCGACCGCATCCGCTACATGCCCTATAGCGGCCGCACGGGGCTCGCCCTTGCCCAGTACATGCAGTTGAGGGAGAAACACCGTCACAGTGACTCTGAGGCGGTCTGGCTGGGCCGGTTTGGACCGATGACGCACTGGGCGGTGGCTCAGATCTTGGAGGTCCGGTGCAAGCAAGCCGGAGTCTCAAAGATCAAGCCCCACCAGCTACGGCACACATCGGCCGACCGGTGGTTTGCCAATGACGGATCAGAAAACGACGCCATGGTTCTGTACGGATGGCGCTCACGGACGATGCTGAGCGTCTACGGCAGGTCGAACGCGGTAGCCCGTGCGCACGAGGCCGCGCGCAGAAAGTCGCTAGGTGACAGGTTCTAGCGTGGCTCGACGGCACGGCAGAGGTGCAACGCAGGGGCCGGTATCTCGGCTCAGTCGCGGTCCTCACCGAAGCGCTCAGCGGCTTTGCTGGTCTGGTCAGCGCGTTCTTCGTCGCTCAGTTGCTCCTCGCACTCCCGAAACCGCTCCATCGCCTGAAGGATCGGCCCCGAGTACGCCGCACTCCGTGCTACGTCGCGCAACGTGATCTGTCCGCTCAGGACGTCACGCGCCATCTCCGCCAGTTCTGGGCCGGCCACGCCGTCCCGCAGCCTTTCCAGGTTTCGCCGTAGCTCCTCGGCGAGTGCTGGGCTGCCCGCCATCCGTTCCAGCTCATCGCGCACGGAGTCTCGAACCAATTCAGGCTCCCGGAGTCGTGTAGGGCGTTGCGGGAAGAGGCATCGCGGAGAGGCTTCCACCCTGGTAGCCGAGGGTCATCCTTCCACCCAGAAGGCTAAGAATGACGGTGCCAGCCGTGTTGATCTTCAATGAAGCGTCGTTGAAGAGCCTCAACATATGAGCGACTTGTAGCGCAGCAACGCCATAGCCTGCGACCGCTCCGACGCCGGTGTATGCCGTTGCGCTGCCCGCCGCAAAGGAGATGGCGCTGATCAGGAACTTGTCGGCAATGGCCTGCATGATGTTGCCGAGCTGGTTAGAAAGCTGCCACGCGCCTAGGGCAGCCTGCCGGTAGTTCTCCTGAATCTGGGTCAGATCGATCTGTTGACCGCTGACCGCGCCTGCGAAGGTCGAGAAGTACTGGTAAGCGGCGTCAGCAGCGTTCCCGTCCCAGGTCTCGTCGAGTTCCAGCATGCCGTGCTGGATGTTGATTCCGAGTTCTTGGAAGCAGTTGGCCAAGTTGCCGAGCGCTTCGCCGAACTTCCACACCGCGTCCCACTCACCAGCAATGGCGTCGGTGAAATGGCCGAAGATGTCGATGCCGGTTGCCTTCTCGATGCCGTCGTTGATCCAAGCGGCGGGACTGACGTAGTTGAAGACGTCTAGCGGGTTGACGAACCTGTTGGTGAGGGTCTCGTCGGGTGCCGACGGAGCTACAAGCTGGGCGGTCGGGTCAGTCACATCAGTTCCCCGTCCGACTCAATCCTGAAATTCCAGGCCGCGCGGCACGGCGGGATATTCGGCGTCGATCTCCGCCGCTGACTGCAGGTCCGTCGTCTCGCAGCGTTCCGCTGCAGCACGCAAGGAGGCCTGAGAATCGGCGCCGAGCTTCTTGAGGTGAGCAAGCAACTGATGAAGCTCGCCGACCAACCTTTCATGGCTGCCAGCCAGCAGGCCGATCAGTCCCCCCTCGTGCAACGAGAAGCTCCCGTGCACGCTGATGTAGCGATCGGCTTCTTCGGCGACCCGTTCCACGTCGCCGAGTTGGCGTGCGTACTCCCGCAACGCCATCGGGTCCACTCTGAATGTCATACCGGCGTGATCCTGTTGACCATGAGGGCGGCGACGACCAGAAGGACCGTGCCGATCACCGCGTAGAGCAAACTCCGACGCCACAGCTTGGCAGCCTCGCCCTCGTCTGTGGTCCGGTGAATCTTGACCGCGTCAACAAAGGAATAGATGAAAGCCGCTCCGGGAGTGAGGATGATCGGCCAGGCCGCTATAGGCGTCATGCCGTCCTTCAGGGTGCTGACGAGCAGGGCAAAAAGCATCAAGGCGTAGATGCCCGTGAGGAATATGGCGAACTTCGCCGCCGCCCGCTGCATCTCTAGCTTCGCCTTGATCACGGACATCCTTCCGTCGCGCTTTGGCATGGGAGGTTAGCAACTGATCCATGAAGATCACTGTCCGGTTACAGACGGTGAGCGCCGCAGGGTTCAGCCGCGTACAGGTACACACCAATTCCGCGAGTTAGGTTCAAGCGCGCGATTTCTCGCTCCTGGCTTGGAGGCATAGAGAGGCGCAAGTGCGGAAGGAGTAGCCGCACCCCCATGTGATCAACCGCCAGAAGGCTGCCGGCTAGATCTCCGGGTTACGAGCCAGGCGCTGATCTCGCCTAGCACTCGATCAACCTCGCCGGCTCTTTCCCACTGATAGTTGACCTGGAGAAGGTTTGCACTGTTCAGCGGCAAGGGAAGGAGCCCTCCGCTCTGCTTCTGCTCACGGATCCTTATCACGGTGTAGCCAGCGGAGAGCAGAGCCGCCGTCTTCTCGGTGTCGGTGTCGGTCTTCTCAGCGTGCCAGTACGAACCGTCGTACTCGACCACGACAGCCTCTGACTCGTACGTGCCGAGGATGTCAACGCTCGCGGTGCGACGCTTCCCCCAGGGTGCTTCAACGCGGGCGCCATGTTGGGCATCCGTCAAAATCTCGCACAGGCTCTCGAAGAACTCCCTCTCGATCTTTGACTGTTGGACGAGCACGCATTCCGGGCAACCGCGGCCCGCGCTAGTGCGCCGGGCGATCGGGCCGGACCACTCATGCCCACACGCCCCTAGCCACCACGCCTCCGTAGCTGGTGAGAGGCCGACCTCGGAGGGTTTCAAGTTGCCGTTCTTGGTCGGGTGCCATTCCTTGGCGAGGTCAGGCCGAAGCGTCGCAAGGTCGTTGAACCCGGGCTCGACTAGCCGGCCGTAGCAGGTGGGACAGCCGGTTTTGAAGACGGTTCGCTGGAAGACCTGAGTCCTCCACTCGTGACCATGCTCGCACTGCCACCAGTACGAGCCGTTCGCCGCTGCGTGAATTTGGTCAGGCCGAAGGTTCTCGTTCTTGGACGGGTGCCACGTCGCCGCGACGTCGGGCGCCACATGAGCCAAGTCATTGACCCCTGCTACGGGGTACCTACCGAAACAGTGGGGGCATCCCGCAGCGACAGCACCGACGGGCTTGATCCGGTGCTGGATCCGAGCTTCGTAGCGGTGTCCGTGCTCGCACAGCCACGCAGCCCGATACTTCGAACCGGCGCTGTAGTCGGCCAGACTCTTGCCCGCGTTGCGGTCGGGATCCCACTCGTTCTCAAGCTGAGGATACTGACCAGGGCGGATCTTGCCGCTCCGAGGGCCGATGGCCGCATTGCATGTCGGGCAGCCCGTTCCGCGACGGCGGTTGGTAACGGTTGCTCGCCATTCGTGGCCACATCGTGCGACCCACCAAGCCTTGTAGTCGGATCCGGGCGTCACGTCCGTTGGCGTCCGTGTCCCGTTCCGCGTCGGGTGCCACTCGGCGGCCAACTCGGGGTGCACGGTCGCCAGATCCGTCTCACCGACGATTGGCCGCTTACCTGAGCAGTACGGGCAGCCGATACCCCGCGTGCGGTGCTGGACAATCGCTTCCCAGGAATGCCCGCGCTCGCACTGCCAGGTGACCATCTTCTTGGAACCGGCGGTGACCTTGGCCGCGGTCAAGGTGCCGTTAGCGACGGGATGCCACTGCGCGGCGACGTCCGGATGCGTGACGTTGAGCGTTTCCCTATGCCGCTTCACTCCGCCCAGTCTGCCTGAGGACTCAACCACGACGATCCAGCGCGCGAGCGACTCGCCCGTCGCATATGACTAACTAGCTGCCCCCGTGGATTCACCCCTCCTCAGGAGTAGGCGATCACCTCGGCGCTGCGTCACTGATCATCTATGTCATGGATAGGTGAACCCTCACCAGGACGTCATCAGCCATCGCCCGGGCCATGCGCGGCCGGTGGGATCTGGCCCCGTCGCAGAAGCGCACGACCCGCAGCGAGAGTCCCGTGAATCTGCTGGGCCGTGATCGGGATCGAGTCTTCCCCGCTCCGCCGAACGATGCTGATGTAGGCACCCTCGATGCGGTCACCCACGATCGCGCCATGGACCAGGAAGGGCTTCAGCTCCTCCTCCTGCGGGGGCAGCGATATGAGGATCAGGCCGCTGCCCGGAGCGAGTTCTACTGACCTGATGACCAGGCCTACCGGAAAGGGGAAGAGGCACGTCTCCAGAGCCTGTCGGTAGCGCCGGACGATCCCCGTGTCGATCGGGACCGGCTTCAGTGCGTTGATCAGCTCGCCGCCCGGAATCTTCTTGGTCCCCATGCCGACTACGACGATGCCGCCCTCTTCGGCGTTGGCGAACCTGCTGACCGCCTCAGCAAGCGAGATCTTGCCCCGGGGCGTCGTCAGGTCATAGTGGGCGGACTTGACGTCGAGCCACGGTCCCTCAGGCTGTCCGAGAAGGACGTCCGCTTGGCCAGCGGCCAGGAGATCTCCCACCGTCTCACGGGTCAACTGCCCGGTACTCGCCGCGCCGAACAGCGTGATGAGCCCTTCGCCGATCCTGTAAAGCGCTTCCAGGGTCCTGTTGCGGGTAGGGGCAGCAAGAACCGCCTCGTGAAAGTAGGGAGCGCTGACACGCCCTCCATCAGGACTCGCGCTGATCAACTCGGCGCCGCAGCGCCGAAGGAAAGGGCTACTAAGCTGCTCGACCATGCGGCGAAATGAGCCGTCATCGTCGAAGGCGTCGTAGAAGTCACGGCTGATGAGGTCGCAATGCACAGCGAACCGACCATCGTCGAGCAGCGTGAACGAAACCGGCTCAACGTGAGCGCCCTTCGGCTCATACTCGTCGTCCGGTGCCACGTCGATGTACACGAATCCGGGCGCCATGCCGTACCTATGCGCCCTCCGAAGCTCACGCGCTAGATCCGTCGCCATCGTGACGGCCAAATCCCCGTGCTTGATGACGATGGAACTGACTCCGTCGTCATATCGCTGCTCGTTCGCGAACCACCAGCGATTGTGCGAGTCGTACCGGACAGTCGAAGGCATGCCGGTCAGGCTTCCACATACCCGACGTGCACACGGTAGAGACGGATCCAAGCGTCGTCACATGTCGGAGTCCTTCATGGCGTCCAGGCAGACCTCGGTTCCCACCTTGATCTTCTTGCCCGCCGGTACCGACTGACCGATCACACGCCAGTTGGAGAACCAGAGGGGAACGTCGCCGCCGGGAGTCCGGCACACAGTGACGTTAGTAAGCCCTCGGTTTTGCCAAGCGCTCGCAGCGATGTTGAGCTTGAGGCCGACCAGGTCAGGCATAGCGACGCGGCGATTGGCAGCCGCCTTGGCGGCTTTCTCCTCGGCGGCTTTCTCCTCGGCGGCTTTCTCCTTGGCCGCCTTCTCGGCCGCTGCTTTCTTGGCCGCCGCTTGGTCGGCCGCAGCCTTGTCCGCCGCAGCCTTCTCGGCCGCAGCCTTGTCCGCCGCAGCCTTCTCGGCCGCAGCCTTGTCCGCCGCAGCCTTCTCGGCCGCAGCCTTGTCCGCCGCAGCCTTGTCCGCCGTCTCATGTTCGTTCTCGGCGCCACTCGCCGAAACGGTCTGCGTATCTGCTCCGGTGGGTTGGTCGCCGGCCGAGGCGATACCACCGATGACACAGAGAATCGAGACCGCCACGAATGCTGATCCGAGGCCTGTGAGCACCTTGTGCCGTACGAACCAACTCCGCTCTTCAAGCCATAGCGGCCATCCGATCGGCGCAGGTCCCCACGAGGGATCAGGCGTCCATCCCGGCGGTGGCGCCCATCCCCGAGCCAGGGTCGGCCAGTTCGGCGGCGGGTTGTATCGCAGATTGCGGCGCTTACGTGTCATGGGATTCCTCGTGTGAGCTGGTCAGCATGGCCGCCTGTCTGCGTGCCGCCCCGAGTATCGGTCCGCGGAGAGATCAAATAAGCGTCACGCACGTCTATCGGAACTCTGCGCTCCAAAGATCCCCCGAAGGCGATAGACCTTCGGCCAGGCTTGAGCATCAATCAGGCCCTCTTGCGCCGAAGACAGTGCAACCTGAGCTGGCCAGCAAGGGTGACAGCAGGCGATCATCCCTGCGACGCCTGGCGCATCCATGTCCCAGATGGATGAATCCCCGCCAGAACGCGAACAGACCGATCGGTCTAGTCATGTCCAGTCGGTGCTACATCGGCGTTTTACGGTTGATCTCCGTCCGTGTCTGGTGGACTTCTTTCGACAGGACGATCGGGGGATGCATCGTGACAACACTTGCCAATGGGCTTGTCGCTGGCAGGAAGTACTTGCGGGACAGCCGGGACGCGCAGAAGCCGGAGTGCGTTGAGGTAGCGGGCGTCGGGCCTAGTTCGGAGATCAGAGGCTTCATTGAGATTGCGTGGGCTGACGGCATCACCGAAGACGTGAGTCCGACAACGGCGTACGAGGAGTGCGAGTAACTGCCGCTAGATCACCGCCCGAACCGTGGCGCTGGGGTGTAGTCCAGGTGGGCACTCGCAAGCGCCAGGGAAAGTGTCGGATTAGAGTCCATATCACAATTTCTTGACGCATGTACGGCTACTTCCTAGGGTCTAACCTGACGCCACGGACTAGAGGGAGCTACCTGAATGCGGGTCGGATACATGCGAGTCAGCACGGTCGATCAGAACACTGCTCGGCAGTTGGACGGCATCGAGGTCGAGCGGGTCTTCACCGACAAGGCGTCCGGCAAGGACTCCAAGCGCCCGCAGCTCGAAGAGCTGATCGCGTTCGTCCGCCAGGGCGACACCGTCACCGTGCACAGCATGGATCGCCTCGCTCGCAACCTGGACGATCTCCGCCGACTCGTCCGCACGTTGACTGAGAAGGGCGTGAAGGTCGAGTTTCTAAAGGAGGGCCTGACCTTCACCGGCGAGGACTCGCCGATGGCGAACTTGCTGTTGTCCGTCATGGGGGCCTTCGCGGAGTTCGAGAGGGCGCTGATCCTCGAACGGCAACGTGAGGGCATCGCTGCGGCCAAACAACGCGGCGTATACACCGGCCGGAAGCCGGCCCTCTCTGAGGACCAGGCTGCCGAGCTTCGTGAACTTGCAGCCGCAGGAGAGCGGAAGGCTGATCTAGCCCGGAAGTACGGCATCAGCCGAGAGACCGTCTACGCCTACTTGAAGGCCAACCCGGTCACGAGTTGATCGTGTAGCGGCGAGAGAAGAACCCCACTCTCCAGCATCCCGGCAGCCGGTCGAGGGCGAATCGCTCGGTCCGAACGGACTGAGCGATTACCTTTTCCCGCGCTGCATGCCAGCCTGCATGCCAATACGGCCGATCGTATTGGCACCCGAACTCTCCGCGTCGACTCATCATGTTGATAAGCGCAGGCATCAACAACAACCTCGCGCAGGTAACAACGACAACGACAACGCTCATCTTGTTGTTGAGCGTGGACGTCAACGCTCACGTCGTTGTTGAGCGCGGACGTCCACGCTCACGTCGTTGTTGAGCGCGGACGTCAACGACAACAACATCGCCTAAACAACGACAACTCCCACTGCTTCCACGTTGGCCTCGACGGCTGCCGTCCGGAATAAGGCAGATTCTCTTTCAAGCACTCCCCGAGGACGACGCAGGCGTCCCACCCACCCCGTTGCTCCTTCCGCAACTCCGACGAAGGCTGCTCCTTACTTGGCTCCGACGAAGTAGGCGGAGTGATTAAGTTCGCAATCACATCGTTGAGTTCTTGCAACCACGGATCGGTGGCGGCTCCATGGGCATCTTCGGTCGGATCTGGTACGCCGATAGCCTGAACAGTTGGTTGTTCCCGGCTGCGACGGCGCTCGGCGAAGGTTGCATCCAGCTCAGCTCTCTGCGAATCGCTAAGTCGAGGAACCTCGGGGGAGTTGATAAGTGAACTATCCCTAGGCGGAAACAGGGATTGTTCACTTCTACGATTAGGCCCGCCAAAAGTGGTCGCTAGTAGCCACTTCGTCGGCGCACTCTTCTTGCCTTTCTCCCAGGGCTGTCCGACCTCGGCGTCAAGGAACCCGGCAGCGAGGAGTTCTACGCGAGCTTTGGTGATGGTCCCCAGGCTCGTGTACGTGGGGCCGCCCAGGATGCGAATGAGGTTTAGCGCGGCCCGGTGACTCAACAGAACGCTGGTTCCGCCCCACGAAGAGCGTTCTTGAGCGAGAGCGTGGAGCGCTGCGTAGAGCCACTTCGCACTCCGCGATAGCGCCGCCCATTTTGGGCTGCGGATCGCGTTCTTCCAGATAGATGAAAGGCGTTCGTACTGCCCGCGTAGGAGGTAGTCTTCGGCCGTTTCCAGAAGTTGGTCTAGACGGTCATCTCGGCGACGCCCAGGGCCTCCGTGTTCCACATACCGCGCGACGCTCCTCCGCCAACGCTCGACTACCTCCGCTTGTGCGCTGTCGGTCGCCCCGCCTCGCGCCCAATCTGGAAAGTCGGGATGCTCGCGCATCACGCGCATCGTTCTGCGAATGGCGGTTGCTGACGGACTTTCGAAGAGGCAGCGCCATTGCTCGGACATATCGGAGGAGTGTTGGTGTTGGCTCATGGGCGCAAGCTCTCTACGTGTGGGTCGACGCTCTCGCGTAGGGCCAGAGCCGCAGAACAGGGGCGGGGGCGCAATCCGCCCCTGTTCACCTGCGGCCAGCGCCCGACCCACACCGGAGCTGGTACATCCCCTATACGGCTCCGCAGCCAACTGGATACACCTGGATCACCCGTGAGCAGCACGGTCACCGGCCCGCCGCCGCAACGCACCGACGCACACGAGCGCCGCAGCTCGTCCAGCGCGGGGCCGCGTGTACCATCCGAGCCGCCGATGACCACCTAACTACCACCAGGTGGCCTCATGACCGGAAGGACGTTTGCGCAGGTAGACCGCATTGCCCATCGCCCTGGACGGTTGTCTCTAGTACCTCCTACGTAGTGTTGGGTGGTGATGGCGGTGACGATGGTGGGTCGCGCCCCGGCGCTGGACGAGTTGCGGCGGGCGTGTGCCCGTGTGCGCACCCGCGGCGACATGGTTACCGCCCTGGTCACGGGCGATCCGGGCACCGGCAAGAGCACTCTGGTGACCGCCCTGCGGCATGCCGAGCCGTCGATGCCGGTGCTGGCCGGGACGGCCCGGGTGCATTCGCCGGCGCCCTACGACTGGCTCGCCGCGATTCTCACCGGTCGTGACATTCGCGACATCGAGGTACCCGCCGACGCTCTGGCCTGGCTCAAGCAGGACCCGGACGTCCCTCGCGAGCGGTACACGCCGGAGGCCCTGCTGCGGCTGGCCGTCACCGCCGTCCGCGAGCTGGTGGCCGGCCGCCCGACCGTGCTGGTGGTGGAGGATCTGCACGCCCTCGACCCGGCCAGCCTCAACCTGGTCGCCGAGCTGGCCGCCGCGCAGCTGCCGGCGCTGCTGCTGGTGACCAGCCAGCCGGCGCAGGCCGCGGTGTCGCCGCAGCTCACCGCGCGCACCCTGGCCCGCCTCGCGGGCCAGCCCGGCACGGTGCGGCGCCATCTGGGCGCGCTGCGCCCGGCCGAGGTGGCCGAGGTCCTGATGCAGGCGTACGGGCAGGAGCCCACCCCGGACCTGGTGGCCTCGGTGTGGCAGCGCACCGACGGCAACCCGTACCGGCTGAGCGAGCTGCTCGCCGTGGAGGGCGCCGACGGCCCGGAGGGGCTGCTGGGCGGCGTTTGCGACCTGACCGCCCGGGAGCGGGAGGTGCTCGGCTGTCTCGCCGAGGGGATGGCGAACAAGCAGATCGCCGCCGCGCTCGGCATCTCGGTGCGCACGGTGACCGTGCACGTGTCGAACCTGCTGCGCAAGACCGGCGCCGCCTCCCGCACCGAAGCCGCGCTCTGGGCGATGCGCGGCGGTGGTGTACCACAGAGCCGGCCGCGTGATCTGCAGACCCTCCCGGCATCGTCCAGCGGGTGATCGTCGGCGACCGGCCCTGCGGGGCGGCGCGACAACACGGACCCGGCTCGGTAACAATCGTCGTCGTGACGACAGCGATCCATCAACGCATTGCCTCAGAGCTCGGGGTACGGGAAGGGCAGGTCACCGCCGCGGTCGAGCTGCTCGACGGCGGGGCCACCGTGCCGTTCATCGCCCGCTACCGCAAGGAGGTGACCGGCACCCTCGACGACGCCCAGCTGCGCACGCTCGAGGAGCGCCTGGGCTACCTGCGGGAGCTGGAGGACCGGCGAGCCGCGGTGCTGGAGTCGATCCGGTCGCAGGGCAAGCTCGACGACGCCCTGGAGCAGCAGATCCTCGAGGCCGACACGAAGGCCCGGCTGGAGGACATCTACCTGCCGTTCAAGCCGAAGCGCCGGACCAAGGCGCAGATCGCCCGCGAGGCCGGCCTGGAGCCGCTCGCGGAGGGCCTGCTGACCGACCCGTCGGTCGACCCGAAGGCGGCCGCCGCGGCGTTCGTCGACGCCGACAGGGGTGTCGCCGACCCGCAGGCCGCGCTCGACGGCGCCCGGGCCATCCTGATCGAGCGGTTCGCCGAGGACGCCGACCTGATCGGCGAGCTGCGCGAGCAGATGTGGACCCGGGGCCGCCTGATCGCCAAGGTCCGCGACGGCAAGCAGAACGACGGCGCCAAGTTCGCCGACTACTTCGACTTCGCCGAGCCGTACACCAAGCTCCCCTCGCACCGCATCCTGGCGATGCTGCGCGGCGAGAAGGAGGAGGTCCTGGACCTCACCATGGAGCCGCACCCCGAGGAGGACGAGGGCTACTTCGAGGGCCGCATCGCCGGGCGCAACGGCATCAGCGACCAGGGCCGCCCCGGCGACCGGTGGCTGGTCGACACGGTGCGCTGGGCGTGGCGGACCCGGATCCTCATCCACCTCGGCGCCGACCTGCGGGTCCGGCTGCGCGAGGCGGCCGAGGACGAGGCGGTCCGCGTCTTCGCCGCCAACCTGCGGGACCTGCTGCTGGCCGCGCCGGCCGGCACCCGCGCCACGATGGGCCTGGACCCGGGTTTCCGGACCGGGGTGAAGGTGGCCGTCGTGGACGCCACCGGCAAGGTGGTGGCGACCGACACGATCTACCCGCACGTGCCGCAGAACAAGTGGGACGAGTCGATCCACCGGCTCGCCGCGCTCGCCTCCCGGCACAACGTGGAGCTGATCGCGATCGGCAACGGCACCGCCTCCCGGGAGACCGACCGGCTCGCCACCGAGCTGATCAAGCGGCACCCGGAGGCCAAGCTGACCAAGGTGGTGGTCTCCGAGGCGGGCGCGTCGGTCTACTCCGCCTCGGCGTACGCCTCGCAGGAGCTGCCCGGCCTGGACGTCTCGCTGCGCGGTGCGGTCTCCATCGCCCGCCGCCTGCAGGACCCGCTCGCCGAGCTGGTGAAGATCGACCCGCGTTCGATCGGCGTCGGGCAGTACCAGCACGACATCTCCGAGGTGAAGCTGGCGCGTTCGCTGGACGCGGTGGTCGAGGACTGCGTGAACGGCGTCGGAGTGGACATCAACACCGCCTCCGCGCCGCTGCTGACCCGGGTCTCCGGGATCACCGCCGGGCTGGCCGAGAACATCGTGCTGCACCGCGACCAGAACGGCCCGTTCAAGAACCGCAACGAGATCAAGAAGGTCGCCCGGCTCGGCCCGAAGGCGTTCGAGCAGTGCGCCGGCTTCCTGCGCATCCGCGACGGCGAGGACCCGCTCGACTTCTCCAGCGTGCACCCGGAGTCGTACCCGGTGGTCCGCACCATCGCGGCGGACGCCGGCGCCGACGTGAAGACCCTGATCGGCAACAGCCCGCTGCTGAAGGCGATCCGGCCGGACAAGTTCGTGACCGACACGGTCGGCCTGCCGACGATCACCGACATCCTCAAGGAACTGGAGAAGCCGGGCCGCGACCCGCGCCCGGCGTTCACCACGGCCACCTTCGCCGAGGGCGTCGAGAAGATCGCCGACCTGAAGCCGGGCATGGTCCTGGAGGGCCAGGTGACCAACGTGGCGGCGTTCGGCGCGTTCGTCGACATCGGCGTGCACCAGGACGGCCTGGTGCACGTGTCGGCGCTGTCGGACAAGTTCGTGCAGGACCCGCGCGAGGTCGTCAAGTCCGGTGACGTGGTGAAGGTCCGCGTCCTGGAGGTCGACGAGCAGCGCAAGCGGATCTCGCTGACCATGCGCCTGTCGGACGAGCCGAACAAGGGCCGTCAGCCCCGGGAGGAGCGGGGCCGCGGCGGCAGCCAGCAACGGCAGCCCCAGGGAGGCGGCCAGCAGCGCCAGGGCGGCGGTCAGCAGCGCCAGGGTGGGCAGCGCCAGCCGCGGCAGCAGGGCGGCTCTCAGCGGGGCGGTCAGGGCGGCGGCTTCGGCAACAGCGCGATGGCCGACGCGCTGCGCCGGGCGGGCCTGACCCGCGACTGAGCGAGACGGCGTGACAGACGAGGACCCGGGCGGGCGCCCGGGTCCTCGTCGTCAGAGGTACCAGACCTTCAGGTCGGTGAAGGCCACCTCGTACGGGCCCTTCGCCGGCGCGTCCCGGTCGGTGTAGATGCCGAGCAGCAGCCGCCCGGTCTTCAGGTCGGCGGCCGGCAGCGGCGCCTCGTCGACCACGATGCCGTCCCGGGACACCTGCAGCCGGTCCCCGCTGACCTGCAGGCCGATCCGGGTGGGTGCGGCGCCCAGCGCGATCGGGGCGTTGCCCAGCGGCATCGTGTGCCGCACCGAGATGCCGTCCTTGCGGTGCTCGCCGACGTAGATGTTGCGCTCGCAGACGCGCACCTGGTAACCGTTCAGGCCGGAGTTGCGGAACCAGATCGACGCGCAGCTCTTCGGCGTCAGCAGGCGCACCCCGACCTCGGCGCGGAAGTCCCGCGGCATCTCGTCCTGCGGGCCCCGGCACTTGAACGGGTCGTTCCCGGCCCGGTAGACCACCAGCGCCTCGTCGAAGTGGCAGTTCGCCTCTTTGCTGGGCATCTCGCTCGCGGTCCAGAGCGACTCGCGGACCAGGGCGTCGGCGCGGTCGGGCGGGTCGGCGGGCACCGACGCCGACGGCGAGACCGGCTCCTTCACCGGCGTGGCCGAGTCACCACCCGTGCGGCGCAGGGACAGGGCGAGCATGACCGCACCGGCCACCACGGCGAGGATCAGGAAGCCGATGGCGGCCGGCAGCACCCACCGGCGGGCCGGTTCCGGCGGCGGCGGGCCGGGCAGCGCCGGCGCGGGGGCGGGTGAGATCGGCACGGTGACGATCGAGTTCTCGTCGTAGCCGATCAGGCCGGGCGGGATGTCCAGGGTCGGCACGGTAGCCGTGCCGGCGCCCTGCACCACCGCGTACCCGGTCACCGCCTGTGCCTCGGTGGCCGCGGCACGCAGGCCGGGTTGATCGGCGAGCGCGGCCACGGTCGCGGCCGGGTGGTCGCCGGAGACCAGCAGGTCGAGCAGCTCACGGGCGCTGGGCCGGTTTTCCGGCTCCTTCTCCAGGGCGTGCGCGACCAGGTCGCGCAGCGGCCCGCTGAGGCCGTCCAGCCGGGGCGGCTGGGTGAGGATGCGCGCCGCGGTGGCCGGCGGCGAGTCGGCGTAGAACGGGGTGGTGCCGGTCCCCGCGTACGCCACCACGCTGCCCCAGGCGAACACGTCGGCGGCCGGGGTGACCGGGGTGTCCGGGTCGGAGCTGAAGCGTTCCGGCGCCATGTAGGCCACCGTGCCGACCATCTGGTCGGTCCGCGTGTTGGCGCTGGTCGCCTCCATGGCCCGGGCGATGCCGAAGTCGATCACCTTGGGGCTGCCGGGCGCCAGCAGCACGTTGCGCGGCTTGAGGTCGCGGTGGATCACGCCGGCGCCGTGGATCGCGGTGAGCGCGGTGGCCACGCCGATCGCCACCCCGTGCAGGTTCGCCTTGGTCAGCGGGCCGCGCTGCTCGACCACCTCGGCCAGGGTGGGGCCGTCGACGTATTCCACGACGAGGTAGGGGGACTCGTGGTCGGGGTCGGCGTCGAGGACCTCGGCGGTGCAGAACGGCGGCACCTGACGGGCCCGGTTGACCTCGCTGCGGAAACGGCGCCGGAACTCGTCGTCGTGCGCCAGGTCGGCACGGACCATCTTGACCGCGACCAGCACCCCGTTGGCCGCCCGGGCCAGGTAGACGGTGCCCATGCCGCCCTCACCGAGGCGGCCCACCAACTCGTAGACGCCGAGGGCGCGGGGATCCCGCGGGCGCAGTGGCTGCGTCCGATCGCCCGGCAGTGTGCCATCGACCATGTTCGTGCTCCCCCGGACCGCCCCCTCGGCCGGTCTCACTCTTCACCGCCTGGCACTGTATCGGGCACTGTCTCTACCCCAACAGACCCTGCGCGGGTTGATCATGATCACCGGCGCAGCCCCGAATGTTAACCAGAACGCCGGCGCCGGCGACACCGCCCTCCCGGACATCCCGGAGGTGGATCTCCGGGTTCGATCCGGGCGTCGCCCGATGGTTTCCGCGGTGACCACGCGTCACTGTTGAGTCACCGGTTCTTCACCGCGAAGGCCGAGTTCAACGAGAGCGAGACAACCATGAACGCCGTGCACGACACGATGGCCCGCCAGGGCCTGGTCCGCCCCCAGGACGGCCGGATGTTGGCCGGTGTGTGCGCGGGCCTGGGCCGCCGGTTCGGGGTCGACCCGTGGAGCGCCCGCCTGCTGTTCGTCCTGATCCTCTTCGTCGTACCGGGCAGCCAGATCCTGATCTACCCGCTGCTCTGGCTGCTGATGCCGGCCGAGAAGCCGGCCTGGTCGGCGGCGACCCCGCCGCCCACCACCCTCTGACCACGCTCCCCCGGCCGGCGCCGGCGGTCCCGCACCGGGCCCGCCGGCGCCGAGTACGCGGACAGCGCCGCGCAGGTGGACGGCATGCTGGTCACCGGCCGCGCCTGGCCGGACCACCCGTACTGGATGCGGGAGTTCCTCACCGTGCTGCGGGCCGAGGCGCCGATCGGCTGAGCGCGGCTCAGGCGGTGAGCGCGCGGACCTTCTCGGTCAGCTGGAGGTCGTCCAGGTAACCGGTGTGGATGATCTTCCCGTCCGGGTCGATCAGCACGTACCAGCTCTGCTGGGCGATCCCGAACCGCTGCCAGATCTTGCCGCCCGGGTCGTTGAGGTGCGGCACGGCGCTCAGCTCGAAGTCGCTGACGAACTCGTTCATCGCCTTCTTGGTGCCCATGCCGGCGATGCCGAGGATGCCCAGCCGGTCGCCGTACTCGTCGTGGATGTCGGCGATCGACTGGGCCTCGCTGGCGCAGGTGGCGCACCAGGGCGCCCAGAACCAGAGCACCGCCGGCTTGCCGGCGAGGGAGGCCGCGTCGAACGCGGCCCCCTCCAGCGTCGTCCCCTTGAAGGAGAGCGACTTCGGCGTGCTCCTCTTGGCCGCGCTCGGGCTGGGCGCGGCCGGCCCGGCCGGAGACGCCGGGGCCTCCGGACCCGCCGGACTCGCCGGGGCCGGGGTGTTCGTGCAGCCCGCCAGGGCGAGCGCAGCCGTCAGCAGGACCGCACGCCTTCTCATTCTCGGCTCCGCCTCACTTCGCAGTCGTCGGCTCGGTCAGGCGCAGGGCCAGCGCCGGGCAGACGTTGACCGCCTTGCGCGCCCCGTCCTCCAGCCACGGCGGCAGCGGCGTCTGCGGGAACGCCGGGAAGCCGTTGTGGTCAAGCCGGATGATCTCCGGGGCGACCGCCGAGCAGAGCCCGTGCCCGTCGCACCGCGACCAGTCCAGGGCGAGCTTCCGGGCGCCCTTCTCGGCCGTGTAGGGCAGCGGCAGGATGCCGCGCACCTGCTTGCCGCAGCCCTCGCCGTTGGCGTGCGCCGCCACGTCCTCCTGGAAGACCTCCAGGGCGGAGAGCGCGAACCGCGACGTGCCGTCCGGGTGGCTGCACGCGCCGCGGCCCTTGACCAGGCCGGCCGCCTGCCGCACGTTCTCCAGCGCGCTGCCGCCGAGCGACACCAGCGTGACCGCCCGGGCCAGGTCGGGCAGGCCGATCCGGCACGGGCCGCACTGACCGGCCGACTCACCGGCCAGGTACTGCACCACCTGGGCGACCTCACCGAGCGGGCAGGTCTTCGAGCCGATCGGGATCAGCATGCCGGCGCCGAGCGTGCCGCCGACCTTGGCGAAACCCTTACGGGAGATGGTGATGTTCCGCGCGGCCGCCGCGCTGACCCACTTGCCGTGGTAGCCGCCGACCAGCAGGCCGGGGCCGAGGTCGGCGCCGCACATCTCCAGCACCTCCATGAGCGGGGTGCCGGTCGGCGCCTCCACCACGGCGGGCGCGGTGGCCGAGCCGCCGACGGTCAGCATGACCGTGCCCGGCTCCTCGGGGATGCCGACCGCGTTGTACTCCCACGGCCCGAGCCGGGCGGCGATCGCCAGCTGGGAGAAGGTCTCGGCGTTGGAGAGCAGGGTGGGCAGGCCCATCACGCCGTTGTCGCTGGAGCGGACCTTGCGGCCCGGCGGGATGTGCGCCTCGCCGTTGATGCCGCGGACCAGCGCGCCACCCTCACCGGAGATGAACCGGTGCGGGACCGTGACGATCCGGGTCGGGCAGGGCATCTTGCGCTCGGCGAGCGCCGCGGTGATCGAGCTCTGGCCGACACCGTCGTCGGCGATGCCGATGACGATCTCCTCGGCGTCCAGGGCGGCGGCGGCCAGGGCCGCGCCGTCCAGGATCAGGTGCGGGCCGCGGGTGAGGACCGCCTTGTCCTTCCAGGACGGCGGCTCACCCTCGGTGGCGTTGACCACGATCACCGGGGGCAGTTCCTGCCGGCGGCAGGAGTCGATGACCGCGCGCACCTTACGGGCGAACGGGAAACCCGCGCCGCCCCGCCCGCGCAGCTCGATCCGGTCGGCCAGCCCGACCAGCTCGCCCGAGGAGAGCGCGGCGAACCCGCCGTGCACCTCCTGGTGGGCGATCAGGTCGAGGCGGCCGTACTCGTCGAACCCCGCGGTGATGCGTGGGGTGCCGATCGCGGTGACCGGAGGAACCTGTGCCGTGCTCAATTCGTGTCACCACGCAGCTGCGAGAAGTAGGCGTCGTCCTCGTCAGCGCCGCGGCGGTTGCGACGGCCGCGGCCCTCGTCCTCCGGCGGAGCCGCACGGCGGGAACGCCGCGGAGCGGTGTCGACCATGGTCGGGCTGTCCTCGTAGCCGGGCTCGCTGCCCCACTGGTCGGTGGCGAGGTCGACGAACTGGCTGCGGCTGCTGTGCCGGCCGTCGGCGCGGCGGGGCGGCTCCTCGTCGGCGTACCGGGCGGCACGCTGGCGGGGGACGTCCTCGTAGCCCTCGTAGGTGTCGTAACCCTCGTCGTGGCGGCCGCGGGGGCGGTCGTCGAACTCGGGCTCGCGACGGCGGGCGCGCGGGGGCGGCTCGTCGTCGGCGTACCGGCGCATCCGGGTGCCGGTCGACTCCAGGTCGTCGCGGCGCATCCGCGTGCCCGTCGACTCCAGGTCGTCACGGCGCATCCGCGTGCCCGTCGACTCCAGGTCATCGCGGCGCATCCGGGTGCCGGTCGACTCCAGGTCGTCGCGGCGCATGCGGGTGCCGGTGGTCTCCGGGTCGTCGTCGAACCGGCGGCCACGGCGCGGGCCGGCGTCGTAGATCTCCTGGGCCCGGCCACCCCGGGAGCGCGGGGCGGGCTCGTCGTCGTACCGGTAACGCTCTTCCTCGATGTCGCGCCGCGAGATGGCGCGGGTGGCGGTGTCGTAGCGATCGTCGTCCTCGGTGGCGCGGCGCTGCCTCGGCGCCGGAGCCTCCAGCTCCGGCTGGCGCCGGCCGCGGGCCGGCGGGTAGTCCTCGTCGACGATCGGGGCCTGGACCGGCG
>NZ_JBEZZB010000188.1:0-18455 GCF_040638955.1 Actinoplanes sp. NPDC024001 | reverse complement strand
CCGATCTCGCGCCGGCGCAGGCCGGCCGGCGGCACGGCCTGCGCGACCTCACCTATCCGCTGGGGCCGGCGTTCCCGGCGTTCGCACCCGGTGAGGAGGCGAGCCGGCGCACCGTCACCACGATCGAGGACGACGGCTACTTCATGCAGGAGTGGCGGGTCATCGAGCACACCGGCACGCACGTCGACGCGCCCGCCCACTTCACCGCGGGCGGCCGGGTCTCGACCGAGCTGCGCCCCGACGAGTTGATCACCCCGGCCGTGGTCGTCGACATCGCCGCCCGCGCCGCCCGGGACGCCGACACCGTGGTGACCGTCGACGACCTGCGCGCCTTCGAGCGCCGCCACGGCCGCATCCCGGACGGCGCGGCCGTGCTGATGTACTCCGGGTGGGGCGCCAAGGTGGGCGACCCGGACGCCTACCGCGGCACCGACGCGGCCGGCACCCTGCACTTCCCCGGCTTCAGCCCGGACGCCTGCGAGTGGCTTCTGCGCCGCCGCCGGATCCGCAGCCTCGGCGTCGACACGCTCAGCATCGACCCGGGCAACTCGGCCACCTTCGAGACCCACCTGATCCTCACCGGCGCCGACCGCTACGGCCTGGAGAACCTCGCCAACCTCGATCGCATGCCGCGCCACGGCGCGACCGTCTTCGTGGGCCTCATCCCGTACGAGGGCGGTTCCGGCGGTCAGGCCCGCGTCCTCGCCACCTGGTAGGAGCGGACCCGCGAGCGGAACGCGGCAAGCAGCAGGACGCCGAAGACGATCAGGTTGAGCACCCACCGCGGGTCGTCCAGGTGCAGCCCGTCAGTGAACTCCTGGCGCTGCGCGGCGGTCAGCGGCGTCGTGGACTGCTCGGTCCCGGCGAAGTCCAGGCGGTCGCCGGCGAAGACCAGGTACGTCCAGATCCGGTGCACGAGGTAGAGCCCGGCGGCCGCGACGATGAGCAGCCGCCGGGTTCCGTCGCGCCAGCCCAGGACGAGCAGAACGGGAAAGACCACCAGCTCGGTGGGCACGTTGGCGGCGATCGCGATCGGGATGCTGGGCAGGAACATCGTCACCATGGTCTCGCCGGTGACCGATGAACTGTCCAGAGCGGTGTTCAGCATCAGCAGGCCCACCGCGCCACCGAAGGCGAACAACGCCATCGCCACACAGCCGAGCGCGACGAGGGTGTCCTCCGCCCAGGCGCTCAGGGCCTGCCGCCGGGCGACGCGGTGAGCGACGAGGCTGATGACAACCGCCCAGCCGGCGCCGATCAGCACCGCCACCGGCGCCGGCACGAACTCGGAGAGCGAGAGGCCCTGGATCACCACGACGAACACCGCGGCGAGGGCGAACGGCAAGGCTCGATCGATACGGGTTTCCATGCCGGCCGACGCTAGGGACGAGAAGCTCCGGCGGGGATCTGCCAAAGGTTCTACCGGGGGTTTATCAGTGGCCTATTCCGCACCGGAATCGAGCAGGCCGGCCTCCTGGGCGTGCGTGACCGCCTGCAGCCGGCTCGACGCATCGAGCTTGCGGAAGATGTTGTTGAGATGCGCTTTCACCGTGCCGGGTGCGACGAACAGCGCCTTGGCGATCTCCCGGTTGGAGCGGCCGGCGGCCAGCTCGCGCAGCACCTCCATCTCCCGGGAGCTGAGCGGCTCGGCCAGAGCGCGCGTGACGACCGGAGCCGCTCGGCGTTGCTCGCCGACGGGTGGCACCCACCGCACGGCCTGCACCGCGACCACCAGGGTCAGGAACCCGAACAGCGGGATGACCCACCACTGCCGGTTGCCGCGTTCGATCATCGCGAACGACAGCCCGAAGACGATCATCGCCCAGAGGAAGCACCCGCCGAGCACCGCGGCGACGAGCAGACCCCGGCGGGCCGACGGCGAGCGCGGCCAGGCGGTGAAGGGCAGCCCCATCGCCCCATTATTCAGCGGGCCGACAGCAGGTGGCTGACCTCGGCCGGGCCGTCGGTCAGCGCCAGCGCGCGCTGCTCGGCCTCCTGATCGGCGCCGGTCAGCCGGCCGGTGTGCTGGCGCAGATGCTCGTCCCAGGTGGGCACCACATAGGCCTCGACGATGCGGCCGGGCCGTTCGCCGTCGTGGAACAGGCCCCAGCGGACCGCGCCGGTGCGCAGCCGGCCGCGGCGCACCGCCTCCATGGCCTCGACGAACGCCGCCTCGTTGGCGGGACTCACGGGGTAATCGGCGAGCACCAGGACCGGGCCGGCGTGGTCGTCCGGGTCCCGTTCCAGGTGCGGTTCCGGCCAGTAGACGGCCGGCTCCCGGTTCAGCCCGCTGGTGTCGCGCATCGGCCACCAGCGCAGCGTCACCGCGCCGGCCAGCATCATCGCGGCGGCCGTCAGGTGGGCCGGGATCAGCCCCCACAGGTCGGAGAGCACACCCCAGGCGAGGGCGCCGCCGGCCTGCGCGCCGGCGAAGACCATCTGGTAGACGGCGAGGCCGCGGGCGCGTACCCAGTTCGGCAGGAACAGCTGCATCGCCGCGTTGACGCTGGAGAGCACCATCACCCAGGCGATCCCGGCGGGCAGCAGGATGATCACGACGACGAGCTCCGAGCCGCTCAGGCCGAGCCCGGCCAGGACCGCGGCGAACGTGGTGCTGGCGACCAGCAGCAGCCGGTTCAGCGACCACCGGGCCCGCAGGCGGGGCAGCAGCAGGGCGCCGAGCACCGCACCGACGCCGACGGCGGCGAGCAGGACGCCGTACCCGCCGGAGTCCAGGCCCAGCCGGCGGCTGGCGATCAGCGGCAGCAGCGCCCAGAGCGCGCTGCCGGGCACCAGGAACAGCGCGGCGCGCAGCAGGATCCGCCGGACGACGGGGGAGTGCCGCACGTAGCGGCCGCCCGAGCGCACCGCGGCGGCGAACCGTTCCGGCACCCCCGCCGAGGGCGCCGTCGCGGGCCGCCACCGCCACAGGACCAGCGCGAACACGGCGAACGACAGCGTGTTCAGCCCGAACACCACACCCGGGCCGGACCGGGCGATCAGCACACCGGCCACCGCGGGACCGACCGCCCGGGCCAGGTTCATGCTGATCGCGCCGAGCGCGGACGCCGACGCCAGCTGGGACCGGGGCACCAGCTCCGGGATCAGCGACTGCCACGTCGGCGCGGTCAGCGCCTGCCCGGCGCCGAGCACGAACGTCAGGGTCAACAGCAGGGTCGCCGGCATGTGGCCGGTCAGCGTCAGCATCGCGAGCAGGGCGCCGACCGCGGTCAGGAAGACCTGTACGGCGATGAGCAGCTGCCGCCGGTCGAAGGTGTCGGCCAGCGCCCCGGACGGCAGGGCGAGCAGCACGATCGGCAGGGTGCTGGCGGTCTGCACCACCGCGACCAGCGTGTCGGTGCCGGACTGCTCGACCAGCAGCCACTGGGCGCCCACCGTCTGCATCCAGGTGCCGATGTTGCTGGCCAGCAGGGCCAGCCACAGGTTGCGGTAGACGGTGATGCGCAGCGGAGCCCACGCCGACGGCGGGGTGGCCGTCTGATCAGTGAGCGGCATGCCGTCCGCATACCCGCACAGCGCGAGTCGAACACGTCACTGCCGACCCGGCACTGCGCAGGGCATACGCCCGTGACGACTACCATGTCCGCGATGCCCACGAGGCCGTTCACCGCAGTTCCATTCTTTGCAACGGACGTGAGATGACAAACGCTGATCTGGCCGCCCATCTACGTCGGGCCGGTGTGGCCGACGTCTTGACCGATGCGGCGCACCGTTCCGCGTACGCGAGTGACGCCTCCCTCTACCGGGTGGTCCCGCAGGCGATCGTGCGGCCGCGCCACGACGACGACGTGGCGGCCGCGCTGCGGGTCGCCCGGGAGCTGGGCGTGCCGATCACCGCCCGGGGCGCCGGCACCTCGGTGGCCGGCAACGCGATCGGCCCGGGCCTGGTCCTCGACTTCAGCCGGCACATGAACCGGGTCCTCGAGGTCGACGCCGAGTCACGCACCGCCCGGGTGCAGGCCGGCACCGTGCAGGCCACCCTGCAGGCCGCGGCCAAGCCGCACGGCCTGCGGTTCGGCCCCGACCCGTCGACGCACACCCGCTGCACGATCGGCGGCATGATCGGCAACAACTCGTGCGGCTCGCGCACCCTGGGTTACGGCCGGACCTCGGACAACGTGGCCGGCCTGAGCGCCTTCACGATCGACGGCGAGCGGCTGATCACCAACCCGCTGAAGGGCGCCGAGCAGGTCACCGGCGCGCTGCGCGAGCTGATCGGCGCGAACCTGGCGGTCGGGCGCACCGAGTTCGCCACCTTCGGCCGGCAGGTCTCCGGCTACGCCGTCGAGCACCTGCTGCCGGAGAACGGCTTCAACCTCACCGAGTTCCTGGTCGGCAGCGAGGGCACCCTCGCGGTGATCACCGAGGCGACCGTACGCCTGGTCGCCGACCCCACCTACCGGACGCTCGTGGTGCTCGGCTACCCCGACTTCGGCACCGCCGGCGACATCATCCCGGCGATCCTGGAATTCCGGCCGACCGCCTGTGAGGGCCTGGACCACCGGATCTGCGACGTGGTGCGCAGCCGCCGCGGCCCGGACGCGGTCCCGCCGCTGCCCGGCGGCACCGCCTGGCTGATGGTGGAGATCGCCGGCGACGACCGGGACGAGGTCCGCGACCGGGTGTCCCGGCTGGTCGCGGCCGCCGAGGCGGTCGACTCGCTGATCGTCGAGGACACCGCGAAGGCCGCCCCGCTGTGGAAGATCCGCGAGGACGGCGCCGGCCTGGCCGGTCGCGCCCCGAGCGGGCTGCCCGCGCACGCCGGCTGGGAGGACGCCGCGGTGCCGCCCGCGAGGATCGGCGCCTACCTGCGCGACTTCGACGCGCTGACCGAGCGGCACGGGCTGTCCGCGATGCCGTACGGGCACCTCGGCGACGGCTGCGTGCATGTGCGCCTGGACTTCCCGCTGGACCGGCCGGGCGGCCCCGGGAAGTTTCGGGCGTTCCTGGAGGACGCCGCCGATCTGGTGGTCAGCTACGGCGGGTCGCTCTCCGGCGAGCACGGCGACGGCCGGGCTCGCAGCGAGCTGCTCAGCCGGATGTACTCGCCGGACGCGATGAACCTGTTCCGGCAGATCAAGCACACCTTCGACCCGCGGAACCTGCTCAACCCGGGCAACCTGGTCGACCCGGACCCGGTGGACGCCAACATCCGGGTCTCCCAGGCGCGGCCGGTCACCACCAAGCTGGCGCTGGCCTACCACCATGACGGCGGCGACTTCAATCAGGCGGTGCACCGCTGCACCGGCGTCGGCAAGTGCCGGGCCGACACCACGGTGCTCGGCGGGGTGATGTGCCCGTCCTACCTGGCGACCAAGAACGAGAAGGACTCCACCCGGGGACGGGCTCGGGTCCTGCAGGAGATGCTCGACGGCGACCTCGCCCCGGATTGGCGCGCGGAAGCCGTACACGATGCTCTTGATCTTTGTTTGTCCTGCAAGGGATGCGCGTCGGATTGCCCGACCGGGATCGACATGGCGGCGTACAAGTCCGAGGTCCTGCATCAGAGCTTCAAGGGCCGGGTGCGGCCGCGCTCGCACTACTCGCTCGGCTGGCTGCCGCGCTGGTCGCGGCTGGCATCGAAGATGCCGCGCCTGGCCAACCTGGCGATGCGCCTGCCCGGGATGCGGGGGATCGCGCTCTACGTCGCGGGCGTGGACAAGCGCCGCAACATCCCCGCCTTTGCCGACAAGACGTTCCGCGGGTCGTTCCAGCCGGTGACGACCGGCAAGCCGGTGATCCTGTTCGTGGACAGCTTCACCGACCACTTCTCCCCGGAGATCGCGAGCGCGGCGGTGGACGTGCTGGTCGACGCCGGTTACGCCCCGCAGGTCACCAGCCGCAAGGCATGTTGCGGCCTGACCTGGATCTCCACCGGCCAGTTGGACGCCGCCCGCCGCATCCTCGGCCGCACCGTCGACGAACTGCACGAAGCGGTCGAGCAGGGCATCCCGATCGTCGGGCTGGAGCCGTCCTGCACCGGCGTGCTGCGCCAGGACGCGGTCGAGCTGGTCGACAACGACAAGGCCCGCGAGGTCGCCAAGGCGACCATGACGGTGGCCGAGCTGCTCGCGGCCACTCCCGGGTACACCCCGCCCGACCTCGACGGCGTACGGGTGATCGCCCAGCCGCACTGCCACCACCACGCGGTGATGGGCTGGGGCCCCGACGCGAAGCTGCTCAAGGAGGCCGGCGCGACGGTCAAACGTCTCGGCGGCTGCTGCGGTCTGGCCGGCAACTTCGGCGTCGAACGCGGCCACTACGAGGTGTCGGTGCAGGTCGCCGAGCAGCAGCTGCTGCCCGCCCTGGCGAAGGCCGAGGACGGCGACATCCTGCTCGCCGACGGCTTCTCCTGCCGCACCCAGGCCGACGACCTGGCCGGCGTCCAGGGCAAACACCTGGTCCAACTCCTCCAGGAGCGCCTGCGCCGCTGATTTGCGCGTTCCCACCCGGCGGGGTCTCTCCGGCCGTTACCGTCCGGGTGATCATGCCTGGACGGCTCGCACCTCCCGTCGAACCCATGCGGGCCGTCCCGGTCGGCGGCCTGCTGGAGCCGCGCACCCGGGGCACGCCGCAGTACGAGATCAAGTTCGACGGTTCTCCAGAGACTCTGAGATGTCTCAGGTGAGCCTCGACCAACACGCGTATCTGGTCCTACTCGAGCGCCGTTGAGCGATTGTCATGCTCATCGATTGCTCGCGAGGTCCCCGTGTACCTCTTCTTCACAGACGTACAGAAAACCCGCTCCGCCGGTGACGTTGCTGGGCTGAGCGCAGCTGATGTCGGCGAGGTGCTCGAGCGATCGACGCCGGTTCCGGATACGCCGGTGCTGTTGTCGGAGTCGATGTCGCCGGTCGAGCCGTTGTGCAGCTGGTTTCGGGAATTGAGTCTGAACCGGCGCAGCGTCAAGACGATGCGCGCTTACGCGTACACCGCGTTGATGCTGCTGCGATTTCTCCGGGCGAGGGACCTGGACCTGAGTTCGGCTACGGAGCAGGACGTCTTGGAGTTTCGGCGGTGGCGGCTCGACGACGGCGGCGAGACTGTCAGCGAAGCTGCCTGGGACCGGGACGCGGCGGCGATCGGTTGCCTGTACGACTTCCTGGTACGTCAGGGTGTGGTCGCGCGGCGGCCATGGCGCAGTTCGCCGCGACGGCAGACGTCGCTGGCGAGCGGGACGCGCCGTGACCTGCGGGTCCGGCATATGGAGTTGCAGCAGTACCTGCACCTGCGTGACGTCGGCTTCGGTGGGGTTGCCTCGGACGGCGGCGTGGACGACACGTTCCGGGGGTGGCGGCCTCATCGCAATCGCGCGGCCTGTGAGCTGGCGTTGCTGACTGGGATGCGGCTCCAGGAGTGGTCGACGCTACTGTTGCCTGAGCTTGGGTTGACCGATGGCCGGTCTCGTTCGGCGCACGTGGAACTGGGGGCGTGCGCGAAGTCAGGCCATCCCCGGTCGGTATACGTTCCGGCCGATGCGATGGACCTGCTGCACCCGTACCTGCTGCTTGAGCGAGCTGAGATTGTTGCCAAGGCGCAGAAGTCGCTGCGGCGTGCCCGCCGGGATCTTTTTGTCGTCCGGCGCCTGGAGGCCGACGGGACGAAGGTGTCCGGGACCCTCGACGGCCACGCAGTGACCAGGTCGATCCGCGGCATGGACCCTGGGCTGCGGCGGATCGCGGTACGGGAGACCGGTGACGGCCTGGATCCGCTGGCGTTGTTCGTCGGAACGGGTGGCCGGATGCTGACCGCTTCGGGGTGGGACCGGGTGCGCTGGGCGGCGTGGTCGCGGATGACCGGCCAAGCGGACGCCGGGGTGAACGTCGTCCTGCCGCGCCGCTGCTGGGTCTACCACGATCTGCGGCACACCTTCGCGCTGCGGTTGCTGATCTATCTGACCCACTTGGTGCTCGACGATGACCGCCGAGAACAGATGCCGATGTCGACGCTACTGGACCACATGAGCGGGAATCCGCTGCTGCAGGTGCAGCGCAGACTCGGGCACGCCAGTCCGGCCACGACCTACCGCTACATCCGCTATCTCAAGGACCCGATGCGTGAGGTCGACCAGGCGTTTCAGGACTGGACCGTGGCTGGCGGCGCTACCTACGCCGACATCGCCGGTCAGATGATGACGCCGGGAGGCGCCGATGCCGCGCAGAGGTGAGCACCGGGCCGGGTTCCCGACGGCACGCAGTGTCGCGCCGACGGTGCCAAGAATCGGCGTGCGGCAGGTGGTAGTGCCGGCGACAGGACGGGCGGCGTTGACCGCCGGCACGGTGGTGCTCTCATTTCGGCCTGACGCGTTCCGATGTGCTGGGCTGGCCGCCGAACTCGCCGACGAGTGGGTGGAGTTGGTTGAGGCGAGTCGGTTGGGTGAAGGCGCGGGCCGGGTCTACATCACGGCGATGCGGGCGTTCCTGGGCTACGTCGATGCCGAGGTCACGGACGCTGTGTCGGCGTCCCTTAGCCGTCGCGAGCCGGACCTTCACCGGGCGGTCACCGAGTGGGTGCGGGTACTGCCGTCCCAGCACGCGGCGGGTTCCCGTGCTCCGGGCTGGTATGCCGGCCGGATCCGGGCGCTGGTGGCCCGGCGGGTTCAGCATCCGTCGCGACCGGTTGCCGGACATCTGCACGGGTGGGTCGAAGGGTCGGTCGGGGTTCGCCGCGGTGGGAGCACGGAGCTGGATGAGTTCAGCCGGGCCGACAAGAAGAAGCTGATCCGGGCGGCTGCGGTAGCTCGACTGGCTGCGCAGGCCAGGGTCCGGCACGGTCGCCGGCTGGCTGCCGCCGGAACGGACCCGGCTGTCGGTGGCTGGCTGGTTCGGGAGAATTTGCTGTGGGCCATGGCGCGCGACATGGGCGGCGCTACCGAGGTGCTGGCCCGGCTGCCGCTGCCGGCGTCGTCGTTGCCGCGCTCGTTGCATGATTTGGCGCCGGAGGGGCTGGGCTGGCAGAACAGGGGGCAACTCATGCGGTTCTTAGTGGCTCAGCTGTTCCTGACGAGCATGGACCTGCACGCCTACCGGATTCTGCTGATGGCCGCGACCGGGCGGGCACCGGAGGAGGTCGCGGCACTGACCGAGGACGATATCGAGTTAGGTGCCGGCGGCGTCACGATCGATTTCAGTAAACGTCGCGCGCACGCCCGGATGCGACAAGCGTTCACCAGCGACACCTCACCTGCGGGGTTGCTGCATCCGTCCGGGGCCAGGCTGGACGCCGCCGAGATCATCCGGGAACTGCTGGAGCTGAGCCGGCCCTTGGCGGTGCTGGCCCGGATCTCTCCGGTGCCGCTGTTCCTGCGAGCTTCCCTGGTCGGCTCGTCGCTGCAGGTCGGAGCGATGAACCGGACACGAGGGCAGAACTTCACCGACTGGTTGCGCGTCAATGAGTTGACGGTCGACGGGGTCGCTGACATTCGTCGGCTGCGCAAGTCCGTCAAGGTGGAGAAGACGATCGCGTTCGGCGGCCGCATCAGTGATGTCGCTGATGATCACTCCGAAGCCACCTTCCGCGGCCACTACGCGCACGGCACGACGCTGCGGGTGATCGCGGGCAACGTCATCACCACCGCGCAACAGCGGTGGCTGGACCAGGCCTTGGCGGGGCCGACCGTGCTGGACGAGCAGGCGAGCGAGTCGCTGGCTGACCCTCGGACCGCAGCAGCGCTGGGATTGAGCGCCGCCGAGGTGGAGGCGTTGCGGACCGGACAGCTGGACATGGGCGTCACCGACTGCACGGATCCGTTCGCGTCACCGTTCGGCCGGCCAGGACAGCTGTGCCCGGTCGCTCCGCTGCGCTGCCTGGAATGCTCCAATGCCTTCATCCTGCCGTCGAACCTGCCGCAACTGCTGCTGTTCGCCGATCACCTGGAGCAACTCGCCCTGCGACTCGAGCCCCGTCACTTCCACGCCTTGTGGGGTCAGAGCCGCGCCAACCTCGTCGAAGTGCTGAAGTCCCGCACCGACGTCGAGATTGCCCGCGCCCGGGCGCAGATCGCCGAGGAACGCATCGTGGTGCACCTCCCGCTGTCGAGCCGAGTGGAGTTCGACGCGTGACCAGCCCAGCCGCCGCCGAGGGCAAACCGTCGGCCTTCTACCGCGACGACGAACCGGTGGTCTCGTCACACCCGCTGTTGCCCGGCGCGGTCGTGCCCCGGTTCGGCGACACCCGCTGCTGGGACTTCAACGGTGTGCTGCACAGAGCCCCCAATCACCCACCCAGCGGCGTTCGGGTGTTGTTTCACGACCTGTCACCGTCCTGGAACCTGTTGGCCCGCGAGCTCGCGATGCTGTGGCTCAATCCGCGCCACCCGGCGATCCTAGCTGCCGGCGTGCACCTGCGCAGCGACCCGTTGTCGCCGATGACCGTCACCCAGCGGGTCGCTCGGCTGCGCCCGCTCGCCGCGTTCGGCACCGCTAACGCGCTGCCGACGGACCTGTCCGCCTGGGCCGCTGAGGACTTCCAGACCTACATCCACGACCGCCTGGCGGCCGACGAACCGGGCAGCGTCTGCAACCACGTCGTTCTGATCAAAGCCCTATACCGGCTACGGGTCGCCTTAACGTGTACGGGGATCCCCAGCGATCCGTGGCCCGGCGTGTCGACGAATGCTGTGGTCAACCATCCGATTGTCGCGCCGTTGCGGACCCCGGCGATCCCACCGGACATCTGGTTTCCGCTGGTGCGCAACTGCTGGACCTACATCGACGTGTTCGCCCCCGATATCGTGCGCGCCGGCGCCTACTGGAAGGAGATCGACGCCCGGGCGGTGACCGATCGGGCGGGTGAGGACCGCTTCCAGTCCTGGCTGCGCAGCTCCACGGCCGCGGTGCCGATGCGCCGCCCCCGGTCCGGTGAAGGCCTCGGACCGATGGCGAATCTGCACGTGCTGACCCGCATTCTTGGTGTCTCCCCGTCGTTCTTCCAGAACGACAGAGCTCACGGCCGGCGCCGTAGAGACGCGGTCGAACGGCTCGTCGCCGCCGGTCGTACCCAACCGGGCCTGCTAACCGACCTAGCGCAGGTAACCCGGCCCGATGGCACCCGCGGACCTTGGCACGACGGGCTCGGCTCGCGCGAGCTATGGCTGGAGACCGTCATGCTCCGCAACGCCTGCTTCGTGTTCACCGCTGCCCTGTCGATGATGCGCGACAACGAACTACGCCAGATCACCCGGGGCGCCGTTGTCGACTACTACGGCAGCCCCGCGGTGAAGTCCACCAAGCAGAAACTGGACCCCAGCCTGCCGGTCAAACACTGGTGGATCACTCCGCCCGTGGCCCGCGCAATCGACCTGGCGGGCCAGCTGTCGCTGCACGAGAGCCTCACCTTCGCCGCGGTCAGCGAGCGCCGCCCCGGCGACGGGTTCGCCAGCATCGCCGCGATCGAAGACTTCATCAACCACATCAACCGCTGGCGGCACGTCAGCGGTCTGGAGGCAATCCCGGACCGCAAGATCACCCCGCACATGTTCCGGCGAACCATGGCCCTGCTCACCCGAGACTTTCCCGGCGCCGAGATCGCGGTCGGCATGCAACTCAAACACGTCACCACCCGCGCCCTGGCCAACCGTGTCACCAGCAGCTACATGGACAACAATCCGGCCTGGGCCCGCCACCTGGACGACGCCATCACCCACCGGCGCTTCGACCGGCTCACCGAACTCTTCGACGTCGACACCAGCGGGCAGAGCATCGGTCTCGGACCCGGCGCCGATCGGCTACGCGAGGCTTTCACCGCAGTCCGAGCCCAGGCCGAGCACCTGCGCGCCGCCGGCCAGGCCCGGCGCGGCGACATCCGGGTCGAGCACGACCTGCTGCGTCGCACCCGGATCTCGATCCGCTTCGGCAAACTCAACCACTGCACCATGAACGACGACGACCCCGTCGGCGCCAAATGCCTGGAAGACGCGACCATCCCGGACGGCCACCGCGGTCCGCTGCTTGACCGCTGTCAGCCCGCGCGCTGTGCAAACAGCATCATCGCCCCCGCACACCTGCCGATCTGGAGCGCCGAGCAAACCTCCCTGCACCACCTCCTCGACACCGGCATGATTGCCCCTAACCACCGGCGCAGCATCGAAGCCCAGCTCACCGACGTCAGCCGTGTCATCAACCGGAGCAGCCAGTGACCGGGCACGTATCACCGGCCACCCGACAACGCCTGCGCGAGGCGATGCAACGGCTGTTCGCCGGAACCCCGCGGCACACCGACGGCACGCTTACCAAGAACAACCTCTGGAGAGAGGCCGAGGTCAGCCGGGCCACGATGAACCGCGCCGTCGACATCCTCGCCGAATGGGACGCCCGGGTCGCCGACAGCCCCGTCGGCATCGCTGTTCGCCGCCGCGACGAAGAACTCGAGCAACTGCGTGGCCGACTGCGCGACAGCCACCGGGAACGCCGCAAACTACAGGACCAGCTCGACGCCGCCGCCACCGTCATCGCCGCGCTGCACACCGAAAACACCGCGCTTCGCCGCCAAGCCGCCGACGCCCGCGCCCGTATCGTGCCGCTGGCTCGCACCACAAGCGGTGACCGCCGCCTGCGGTGACTGGCGGGTGACGCTATTCTGGAAGTCGTACTGGTGGCCGAGGCGTCTCGGTCGTTCAGCACCCGCGGTTCACCGGGTATCGCAGTTGGGTTCCGCTGGTCCAGGATCGGTAGGCGATCCGCGCGACGACCTGTGGGCCGGCCAAGTCGCCTCGGCCATCGCCCCGCTTTCGGCATGACCGGCCGGTAGATGGAGATGCGGCTCAACGGCGGCAACTGCTGATGGGGCGAGCGCCGGACAGGCCGCTGCCCACCAGGCCGACCGGGTGCAGCCGTAGGCGCCGACCAACAGCGCCTCGATCGTGCCGTGCAGCCGCCCCGGCCGGGCACCCGCCCGCACACCACCACATAACGGTTGCCAGGGCAGCTGGAACCGGGTTTACATCGTGAGCCGTTCGTGGTGGATACGGGCGCCCGCGACTCCCGCTCGGCGCAGCATCCGCTGGGTGGAAAGCACGGCGGGGTTGGGTCCGACGACGAAGAACGCGGCGTCGCGGACCTGCTCCGGGGTGAGGATGTCCGGGAGCTGTTGAGCCCGGAACCGGCCGACCTGGGTGGTGAACGTGAACCGGCCGTCAGCGCGGCGTTGGTGGTCTTCAAGCAGGGTGCGGTAGTAGGCGTCTTCGGTGTTGCGGATCGACCAGAGCAGGTGGATGCGCCGGTGGGGCAGGTGTCCGGCGGTCAGGCTGAGCAGTGGTGCGACGCCGGCGCCCATGCCGACGAGTACGAGTGGGGTGTCGGCGGGCTGGTCGCTGATGGTGGGGTCGAATCGCCCGAACGGTCCTTCGACGCTGACTCGGGTGCCGACGGGGATCTCGGCGGCAGTGCGGGTGAAGTCACCGGTGCTGCGGATGGTGAAGGTCAGGGTCTCGCGGCTGGCGTCGGTGGCGGAGAACGGGTGCCGTTCGCGGCTGATCCCGGGGCCATCGAACCTGAGGAAGTAGAAGTCTCCGGGCCGGGCGGTGGTCGCCGGCCGGTCGAGGGCGATCGACAGCTGCCGGGTGGAGCCGTTCAGCGCTGTGTTCACGGTGACGGTTCCGCCCAGGTAGGCGTCCGGTGCCACCCATTTCTTCCAGACGTAGATGCCGAAGACGGTCACGGTGTAGAGGTCGAACAGGGCCATGAAGGCGAAGTGCTGGCTGACCCGGTCGATGAGGTGGACGTGCAGCCAGATGAGGGCGATGACGACCAGGTTGAGCCGGTGGATCCACACCGACAGCTGGTGCCGGAAAACGACCTCCAGCCGGTTCTTGATCCGGTGGGCAAGCTGGGAGCGGTCGGTCAGCCAGCCGCTCATGAACAGCACCGAGTAGCAGAGCAGCGCGAGAGCCGCGTAGAAGCCCCAGTTGCCGAGCCGTTGGGCCCACAGACCGGGCGAGAAGGTGTTTTGCTGGTGCAGGTAGGCCGCGCCGATCGCGAAGACGGCGAGCAGCCCGTGTAGCCCGTAGATCAGGGGCAGGCCGACGGCTCGGTCGAGCCAGGACGGGCGGACGCTGAGCAGGACGGCGAGCAGCCACCAGCCGTAGGCGAACACGCCGGCGCTGACGTAGAGCCGCACGGACTGCGCGTCGTTCATCTGCCCGTTCAGCACCAGGACCAGGGGCAGCGGGAACAGGATCGGCAGGCTGTAGAGCAGCAGTCTTTTGCCCATCAGAAGCCCAGCCCTTGCAGCCAGGCGTCGACGTCGGTGCGGGCCTTGTCCGGATCGTTGAATACGTTGACACCGCGTTCAGCGAATCCCTGCAGCACCTCGGCGTCGGGGTAGTACCGGGCGAGGACGTCCAAGGCGTTACCGAATCCGGATCCGTCGTGGGTGACGAACGGGATGACGGTGGCGTTGCCGAGGTCGCGGTCGCGCATGAAGGTCTGCACCACCATGGGCTGTTCGAGCCACCAGTTCGGGGCGCCGAGGAACACGGTGCCGTACCGGTCGGTGTCGGGCACCTCGCCCCGGATCTCGGGGTAGACCCGTTCATCCTGTTCACGCTGGGCCTGGGTGGACGTTTCGTCCTTGCTGGCCGGGTAGGGCTCGGCGGGGACGATCTCGTACAGGTCCCCGCCGACCCGGTCGTGGATGAACCCGGCGATCTGGGCGGTGTTACCGATTTCGAGGTCGAGGTCGGGGTAGTTCTCGCCGGCTCGGGAGAAGAAGACCACCAGGGTCTCGCCGCCGCGCGGGCCGGCGGAGGCCGAACCGGAGCGGGGGCTGCGGACCGGTCGGACGGTCGGGGCGCCGGCACTGGTGGCGTTCCGTTGATCGACGGCCAGCATGCCGGTGAAGGCGGCGGCGCCCGCGGCTACGAGCCCGAGCATCTTTCGGCGGTGCAACGCGATTTCCTCCGAATGCTGATTCGGTCATGCAGAAGGGTTTCGGGACCGGGTTTCCGGTCGCCGCATGCTGCTGTGCGCCGGATTGTTGAATGGCGACGCAGGAGGGCCGGAATTCGCTTGGGGCGGGCCGTCAGCTGAGTTCGACGCGCATGTCGACGGTGTCGGGAAGCGTGTCGAAGACGCTCAGGTCGGACGTGATCTCACCCATCTCGGTGAGGGTGGGCACCGAGACCGTCTCTTCGTAGATGATGGTGATGCTGTCGGCCGGGTTGTAGTAGACGATGTCGCCCGGTTGGACGTCGGTGTAGAACGGGCCCGTCTCCGTGAGCGGCGCCGGCAGTTCGCTGATGTACTCGATACCGGCGTTCCGGAACCAGGGCAGGGTCACCGGAAGCTTGGCGGCGAAGTCCCGGGCGACCTGGCTGTCGTTGAGGTTCGCCGTGATCACCACGTCCCCGGCGGTGATCGTGATGGGCGTTACGGCTCCCGACGGTGCCTCAGCCGCCGACGACGAGTTGCCCGCGGAGCTGGCTGGCGAGGAGACGCCGGGAGTCGCCGTCGGCGTGGCGTCGGGAGTATCGGTGTTGTCGGAGGTGCACCCGGCGAGGGCGACGACGGTGACCGCGGCGATGACTGATGCGATTGCTTTTCTCATGACTCCAGTTGACCGCGAATCGCATTCGGGGAGAAGTCACTGCCTACACACTTACTGCCAGCCCATTGCACCCTGATAGATCTCATGGTAGGCGCCGCCGATTTCAACGAACTGTCTTACGTTATCGAATTCTCAGCACATTCCCAGTAGCAGCTTTGTGGTACGGATTCGGCCGTCGCGTCCTCGGCTTGTCCGGTCAGGGTGTGCGGAGCTCGATGAGGGTGACTTGCGGGGGTGCGCCGACGCGGACCGGCGGGCCCCAGAAGCCGGCGCCGTTGGTGACGTACACCGGCACGCCGTCGACGGTGCCGTAGCCGGACAGGAGCGGCTGTTGCAGCCGGACTACGGCGTCGAAGGGGAACATTTGACCGCCGTGGGTGTGTCCGGAGACCTGGAGGTCCACGCCGTACCTGGCCGCCTCGACGGCCTGGACGGGCTGGTGCGCCATGAGCACGACTGGGCGCGCCGGGTCGCGGTCGGCGAAGGTCTTGGGGAAGTCCGGGGCGTCGCCGTACATGCCACCGGTGGTGTCGTTGACGCCGGCGAGGTCGAGGGCGCCCAGGGCGACGCGTTCGTTGCGCAGTGGCCGCATGCCCAGGTCGCGTACCTCGTCGATCCAGGATTCGTAGCCGGAGTAGTACTCGTGGTCGCCGGTCACGAAGTACGTGCCCTGGCGGGACCGGATGCCACGCAACGGCGCGGCGGCGGCACCGAGTTCTTCGACCGTGTCGTCGACCAGGTCACCGACGACAGCCACGATGTCGGCGTCGACGCTGTTGATGACCTCGACGATGCGTTGCGAGTGGGCCGTCCGGGCGATCGGGCCGAGGTGGATGTCGGAGACCACCGCGAGGCGCAGGCCGTCCAGCGTGCGCGGCAGCTTCGCTACCGGGATCTGCACCCGGTCGACACGCGGCGCGCTCATGGCGGTACGCATGCCGTAGCCGACGATGCCGCCGGCGGTGAGCCCCGCGAAGATCGCCGTACCGCGGGCCAGCAGCAGCCGCCGGTCCGGGTTCGGCACGTCCGGCCGGGTGGTGGCGGTTCCGGCCGTGGGTTGAGTCGTAGCCGGCGTGTCATCAGACGGGCTGTCAGGGGTGCCGGTGGGCGGCGCGGTGGCTGTCGGCGCCACCGGCTTGGCTTCGGTCTGTGTCGCCTGGTGCGAGCGACGGCGCAGCCACCGTTTGATCACCAGCGTCGGCACTTCGAGGATGAGGAGGACCAGCGTCAGGTAGAGGACGAAAGCGAGCCAGATGAATCCGGGCCACGCGATCCAGGGGACGGTTTCGGCGGCCATGGTCACCGGGATGAGCAGTCCCAGCAGGACCGCCGCGACGCTGCCGATGACGCGCGCCCTGAGCGTTCGGGTGGTGTCCCACACCAGTCGCTTCCACAGGTAGCCGGCCGCGAGGCAGGTCAGCACGACGAGCCCGATCAGGATGGCATAGATCATGTGTCCCTCTGCCTGCGATCTTCGGCTTTGACGTTATCGGTGTTCTACCCGGCGATCGCATGCTTCCGGCGCGGCGACTCGCTCGGCCTGCCCGCGACCGCGGTACACAAGGCGGTGGGTCGCCCGGCAGATGCCGAGCGACCCACGGTGGTTGAAGCGCCGCGTCGATGACGGCCGGAGGCTGACCCCGGTGAACTCCGAGGCGGATGGTGAAGGCCGGCCCGCGCCTGTCCGGTGCGGCGGTGACGCGGGGATCAACGTGTATCAGGCACCGAGATTGCGCTTGAAGAACGGGGCCAGCTTGGCGGCCGCCCGCGTCGCGCCCTTGCCGTCGTACAGGTCCATGTGCGTCTTGCCGGGAATGATGAAGAGTTCTTTGTCCTTCGACGCGGCCTTGGCGTACAGCTCGCGGCTGTGCCACAACGAGCCGGCCTCGCTGCCGGCGACGATCAGCAGCGGCTGGGTGATGAAGGTGTCCGCGCCTTCGAAGCCGGTGAACGACGCCAGCGTGCTGGTGCTCGTCATCAGCATCTTGTTGGTCGAGGTCGGGTAGCGGCCGCGGGCGGTCAGGTAGTAGTCGGCGGCTTCCTGAAGGTCGCGGGGCGCCGTGGTGTCGCCGAGCACGGGCACATAAGGCACGTAGACCGGTGAGGCGCCGGCGGCTTCGGCGGAACGCTGTGCCGCGACCGCGTTCAAGGTCTCGATCGTGGCGGATTCGGGTGTGTTGCCTTCCCAGCCCTTGCGGGTTGCCGCGCCGACGTCGACCGCGCTGACGGTGGCGAGGGCCTTGATCCGGCGTTCGGTCATCGAGGCCTTGACCGTGATGCCGCTGCCGGCGCAGGCGCCCAGGGCGCCGATGCGCTCATCATCGACGTACGGCAGCGTGGTCAGGTAGTCGACCGCACTGTAGAAGTCGCCGACGCGCTTCATCGGATCGTCGACGTAGCGGGGCATGCCGCCGCTAGCGCCCTGGTGGGAGGCGTCGAAAGCGAGGGTGACGAACCCTTCGCCGGCGAGTTTCAGCGCGTAGAGGCCGGCCACCTGTTCCTTGACGCCGCCGCCGGGGTGAACCACGACGATGGTGGGGTACCTGCGCCGCTTGTTGAAGCCTTTCGGCAGGTAGACGTTGCCGGACATGGTGATGTCGTTGTTCTTGAACGCGACGCCCCGGACGGTCACGTCACCGATCCGGGTGGTCGATCCGGCGGTGCGCGGCGTGGGATCCAGCGCTGCCGACGCGCTGCTGGGAATCAGCAGGCTCGCCGACACGATCGAGCCACCCACGATGAGGTTGCGGCGGCTCAGGCGGCCCTTGGTCTCGTTCTCGCTCACACCCGGCACGTACCTAATACTGCTACGGCGGATCACTACTTCGAGTAGTTCTGGATCGTTTCCCGGACGTGGTCACGGTTGAGCAGGTGCAGGGTTGGGACGAGGC
>NZ_JBEZZB010000187.1:0-18707 GCF_040638955.1 Actinoplanes sp. NPDC024001 | reverse complement strand
GAACCCCCGGCCGGGCCGCCCCCCGCCCGCCCGCCCGGGCTCGGGGTCGCCCGGCCGGGCCGCCGGTGTCCTTCGATCGGGATGGGCCGATCGTGCCGTCGCAACCGGCCACCAGTCGGAGCGGCCCGATTGGGGAACCGCCACCCCGACGCGGCAGACTGAACCCGTGCTGCTGAAGGACATCCGCGCCATCGTGAACGAATCGGTGGTGCTGTCGCCGGAGAACCCGGCGGCCGAGGAGACCAACACCAACTGGTTCGGCGCACCTCCGCACGAACGCATGGGACTGTCCGCCGACGAGGTGGTCACCGTGTTCGAGGAGACCGCAGCCGTGCTACGTGACCAGGTGGCCGCGGGGGGTCACCGGGGCACCGCGACGTTCTACGTCTGGCACGACGCCGTCGCCGGGCAACTGCGCTGCTCGGTGGGTACCCGTAAACCCAGCGACCTGCCGTTCCCGGTCGAATACCAGGTCACCGAAGACCTGCGGGCCATCGTGGTCGAGTTCCTGGAGGACCGGGCGCCCGGCTCGATCGCCTGGGGAGAGCTGGAGCCGGTGCCGTACCCGGATGATTCGGACGCGCCGCCGGGACTGACCGTGTGGGCCTTCGACCTGACGCCGTTCGGCCGGTGACGCCGCGACCGTGGGCCGCGGACGCGGCCGGGCTCCTCGCCGGCTACCTGCTCGACGCCGCGCTCGGTGACCCGCGGCGGTTCCACCCGGTGGCCGGGTTCGGGACTGCGACAGCCGCCCTGGAACGCCGCCTCTACCGGCCCGGGCGGGCTGCCGGGGTGGCGTTCACCGCGGTCGCCGTCGGGGTGCCCGTGCTGGCCGGGCTGGCGGCCGGCCGCGCCACCCGTGCCGTGCCGCTGGCCCGCGCGGCGGTGACGGCGGCGGCGACGTGGACGGTGCTCGGCGGGCGCACGCTGCGCCGCGAATCGCGGATCATGGCACGCCACCTCGACGCCGGTGACCTGCCCGCGGCGCGCGGCCGGCTCAACCACCTGTGCGGACGCGACCCGTCGAGCCTGGACGAGCCGGAACTCGCCCGGGCCACCGTCGAGTCGGTCGCCGAGAACACGTCGGACGCGGTCGTCGCGCCGCTGTTCTGGGGTGCGCTGCTCGGGCCGGCCGGGCTGCTCGGCTATCGGGCGGCCAACACGCTCGACGCGATGGTCGGGCACCGGTCGCCGCGGTACGCGCGGTTCGGCACGGCGTCGGCTCGGCTCGACGACGGACTGAACTTCGTGCCGTCGCGGCTCACCGGGCTGATCACGGTGGCGGTCGCGCCGATCGCCGGCGGGACGCCGCGAGAGACGCTGCGGGTGTGGCGGCGCGACCGCAACGATCATCCGTCGCCGAACGCGGGGCAGTGCGAGTCGGCGATGGCCGGGGCGCTCGGGGTGCGGCTCGGCGGGCGCAACGTCTATTTCGGACGGAGTGAGACGCGGCCGTTCCTGGGGGACGGGCCTCGGCCGTCGGCGGTGCATCTGCGGCGGGCGGCGCGGGTGTCGGGCGCGGTCGGCGCTGTGGCGGTCGGGATGGCCGCGGCTGCCGCCGCGGGGCGCGGGGCGCTCCGCCGGCTCGGGAACAAGGTGGGGGTTGGGGGCGGGCACCCCGCGAACAGGAGTGTGCGATGACCGGCGGCGGCCTCCTGATCGCCGGAACCACCTCCGACGCCGGCAAGAGCGTGCTCACCGCCGGCATCTGCCGCTGGCTGCACCGCAACGGCGTCCGGGTGGCCCCGTTCAAGGCCCAGAACATGTCGAACAACTCGGTCGTCGTGGTCGCCCCCGACGGCCGTGGCGGCGAGATCGGACGGGCCCAGGCCATGCAGGCGGCGGCCTGCGGCATCCCCGCCGACATCCGCTTCAACCCGGTGCTGCTCAAGCCCGGCAGCGACCGGTCGAGCCAGGTCGTGCTGCTCGGCGAGGCCGTCGACACGGTCACTGCCGGCAATTACCGCTCGCTGCGCCCGCGTCTCGCCGAAACGGCCTACGCCACGCTGGCCGACCTGCGCACCGAGTTCGACGTGGTGATCTGTGAGGGCGCCGGCAGCCCCACCGAGATCAACCTGCGGGACGGCGATTTCGTCAACATGGGCCTGGCCCGGCGTTTCGGCCTGCCCACCGTGGTCGTGGGCGACATCGACCGGGGTGGCGTCTTCGCGGCCTTCTTCGGCACGCTCGCGCTGCTCGCCCCCGAGGACCAGGAGCTGGTCGCCGGTTTTGTGATCAACAAGTTCCGGGGCGACGCGGGCCTGCTCCGCCCCGGCCTGGACATGATCACCACAGCGACCGGCCGGCCGGTGCACGGTGTGCTGCCGTTCCACCTCGACGTCTGGCTAGACGCGGAGGACTCCCTCGCGTACGGAAGAGTGCTGGGCCGTCCTGGCCCGCCGCAGGGGACCGAGTGGCTGCGGGTCGCGGTGATCCGCGTTCCGCGGATCTCGAACGCGACCGACGCGGAGGCCCTCGCCGCCGAGCCAGGAGTGCAGGTCCGGCTGACGATCGAGCCGGCCGAGATCGCCGACGCCGACCTGGTGGTGCTTCCCGGTTCGAAGGCGACCGTGAGTGATCTCGCCTGGTTGCGGGAGACCGGCCTGGCAGCCGCGGTCCAGGCCCATGCCGCAGCGGGCAAGCCGCTGCTCGGCATCTGCGGCGGCTTCCAGATGCTCAGCGAGCGCATCCACGACGAGGTCGAGAGCGGCCGGGGTACGGTGCCCGGCCTGGGCCTGCTCCCGGTGGAGATCACTTTCGCTCCGCGCAAGACGCTCGCCCGCTCGGCCGGGGCGGCGCTGGGAACGGACGTCCACGGCTACGAGATCCACCACGGTCAGGTGACGGCGGGGGAGCCGGAGCCGTTCCTGCGCTGTTCGGACGGGCGGCCGGAGGGTGCGGTGGCCGGCAACGTCTACGGCACGCACTGGCACGGGGCGTTCGAGTCCGACGAGTTCCGCCGCCGTTTCCTGACGCGGGCGGCGCAGCAGGCCGGCCGGCACGGTTTCACGGCCGCGCCCGGCACCCGGTTCGCCGCGGTCCGCGAGCGGGCCCTGGACGTCCTCGGTGACCTGGTCGCCGAACATCTGGACACCGATGCGCTGTGGCAACTGATCGAGAAAGGCGCCCCGCCGGACCTCCCGTTCGTGCCTCCCGGCGCACCCGCGGGCTGATCACCTAGGGGTTTCTCCGGACGACAAGCGTTGCGCGGCGGGCGTACGTTGGGCGCGGGTATTGCCGGACGTAGCCACCACGCCGCCAGCGGCGAGAACGGGGTGATCCATGACCACCGAAGAGTCGAACCGGCCGGTGCGCCGCCGGGTGACCCTGACCGGGATCAGCTCGCGGGCCTGGGAGCACCCCGCTGATCGCGGTGCGCTCTCCGCGCTTCGTGAGCTGCGCGGTTTCGACGACATTGTGAAGACTTTCTTCGGCATGTGGAACGAGCGGGGTTTCCGCCTGACGTTCCTGGCCGGGTCGATCCGGGTGGACCACCGGCAGTATCCGCGGGTCTACCAGCGGTATGCCGAGGCGGCCAGCACGCTGGACGTGGCCGAGCTGCCCGAGCTCTACGTGAGCCAGAATCCGCGGATCAACGGTCAGGCGATCGGCCTGGACCGGCCGTTCATCGTGATCACCACGGGTGCGGTGGAGCGGCTGGACGACGACGAGCTGCGCGCGCTGCTCGGGCACGAGCTGGGGCATGTGCTCAGCGGCCACGCCGTCTACAAGACCATCATGATGATCCTGACCAGCTGGGCGGCGAACATCAGCTGGCTGCCGGTGGGCGCGTTCGCGCTGCGGGCGATCATCGCGGCGATGCTCGAGTGGTGGCGCAAGGCCGAGCTCTCCGCCGACCGTGCCGGTCTGCTCGCCGGTCAGGATCCGGCGGCGTCGCTGCGGTTGCTGATGAAGCTGGCCGGCGGCGGCGACCTCTCGCAGATCGACACCGCCGCGTTCCTGGAGCAGGCCGCGGAATACGAGGGTGGCGGCGACCTGCGCGACAGCATCCACAAGATCGGCCTGACCGCCTGGAGCACCCACCCGGTGCCCGTCGCGCGCGCCGCTGAGCTGCGCAAATGGATCGACTCCGGGGCCTATGCCCGGATCGTCTCCGGGGACTACCCGCGGCGCGACTCCGACGGCGACGCCTCGGTCAGCGAGGACGTCAAGGAGGCCGCGAAGGCGTACCGGGAGGATTTCGCCACGTCGCAGGATCCGCTGGTCGGCCTGCTGCGCAGGCTCGGCGACGGCGCCTCCGACATGGCCGGCTCGGCCGCCGGCCGCGCGATGAACTGGGCGAGCGACGCCCGGCGGCGCGCCCGCGGTGACAACAACGGCGGCGGGGGTACGCCGGAGGCCTGATCTCCGGCGGCGCGTGGTTGCCCGGCCGGGGGCTGTCACAGGTGCGGCCTACGATCGGCGGCATGAGCTTGAGTGAATCCGATCTGCGCGCCGCGATCCGGCGTGAGTTGCCCGGTGTCCGTGCCGACCTGGAACGGTTGGTGCGGATTCCGGGCGTCGCCTTCGAAGGTTTCGACCACTCGCACGTCGAGCGGTCCGCGGAGGCGGTGGCCGAGCTGCTCCGCGGCTGCGGCCTGGAGACGCAGATCGTGCGTCACGGCGGGCAGCCGGCCGTGATCGGTCGCAGGGCCGCCCCGGCCGGCGCCCCCACGGTGCTGCTCTACGCGCATCATGACGTCCAGCCGGCCGGTGACCCGGCGCTGTGGGCGAGCGACCCGTTCGAGCCGCAGGAGCGCGACGGCCGGCTCTACGGTCGCGGCGCGGCCGACGACAAGGCCGGCGTGATGGCGCATGTCGCCGCGCTGCGCGCCTTCGGCGACCAGCTGCCGGTCGGTGTGGTCGTCTTCGTCGAGGGCGAGGAGGAGTACGGGTCGGATTCCCTCGACACGATCATCCAGGAGCACCTGGAGGAGCTGCGCTCCGACGTGATCGTGATCGCCGACTCCGGCAACTGGGACATCGGCCAGCCCGCCCTGACCACCTCGCTACGCGGCCTGGTGAACATGTTCGCCGAGGTCAAGGTGCTGAAGAGCGCCGTGCACAGCGGCATGTTCGGCGGCCCGGTGCCGGACGCGCTGATCACCCTGGTCCGGCTGCTCGCCACGCTGCACGACGACCGTGGCGAGGTGGCCGTCGAGGGGCTGGTCGGCCAGGAGGGCGCGAGCGTCGACTATCCGGTGGAGCGGTTCCGGCACGAGGCGGGAATCCTCGACGGCGTCGAGCTGATCGGCAAGGGCACGATCACCGACCGGGTCTGGACCAAACCGTCCATCTCGGTGCTGGGGATCGATGCGCCGCGCACGCTGGAGGCCGCCAACGCGCTCCAGCCGTCGGCCCGGGCCAAGATCAGCGTGCGGCTGGCGCCCGGCGACGACCCGAAGGTGGCATATGCGGCGGTCTGCGCGCACCTGGAGAAGCACGTGCCGTGGGGCGCTCACCTGACGCTGGAGCTGGAGAGCGACGGCTCGCCCTGCGTGATCGACGCGACCGGCCCGGCCTATGAGGCGGCTCGTGCCGCCTTCCGCGCCGCCTGGGACGGCACCGAGCCGGTGGACATGGGCGTCGGCGGGTCGATCCCGTTCATCGCCACCTTCCAGGAGCTGTTCCCCGAGGCCGCGATCCTGGTGACCGGTGTGGAGGACCCGTTCTCGGCAGCGCATGGGCCGAACGAGAGCCTGCACCTCGGTGAGTTCGAGCGGGTCTGCGTCGCCGAGGCCCTGCTCCTGAAGAACGTCGCGGAGACCTTGACGAAGTAGAACGGGGTGACCGATGGCCGAGTTGTCGTGTGAGGTCCTCGTGGTGGGCGCCGGCCCGACCGGCCTGATGCTCGCCAACTGGCTGACCCGGCTCGGGGTGCACGTGCTGGTCGCGGACGGCAAGGACGGCCCGACACGCGAGTCGCGGGCGCTGGTCGTGCAGGCGCGCAGCCTGGAGATCTACGACCAGCTCGGCATCGGTGATCAGGTGCTCGAGGGGGCACAGCGGGCGGAGGCGCTCGCGCCGGGGTTCGGTGCGCGCGCCTTCGGCCGGATCCCGCTCGGGCCGCTCGGGGCGGGCGTCACGCCGTACCCGTTCATCGAGATCCTGGAGCAGAGCCGCAACGAGGAGATCCTCTACGAGAACCTGCAGAAACTCGGCGGTGACGTGCTCTGGGAGCGCCCGGTCACCGCGGTAGTGCAGACCGATGAGGGCATCGAGGCGAAGGTCGGCAACGACACCGTGCGGGCTCGTTTCTGCGTGGGCTGCGACGGTGCGAACTCGCTGGTCCGCCGGGCCCGGCGGATCGACTTCGAGGGCGTTACCAACCCGCACCGGTTCTTCGTGCTGGACGCGGTGGGCGCCGCGGGCCTGGTGGCGGGGGCGGTCAACGCCCGCCCGGACGGGGCGGACTTCCTGCTCGCGTTCCCGATGCGCGGCGAGGCGAACTGGCGGCTGATCGGCCTGGTCCAGGATGTCGACGGCAGCGGCGCGCTGGACGAGGACGACGCGCGGATCCGGATGCGGCAGAAGTTCGGGGTCACCTATCAGCGGTCCCGGTGGTTCGCCACCTACCGGGTGCATCACCGGGTCGCCGCGGCGTTCCGGGACGGCCCGTTCCTGCTCGCCGGCGACGCCGCCCACGTCCATTCGCCGGTCGGCGGCCAGGGCATGAACACCGGCCTGCAGGACGCCCACAACCTTGCCTTCAAGCTCGCCGACGTGCTGCGCGGCCGGCGCCGCGACAGCTGGCTCGATCGGTACGAGGCGGAGCGCCGCCCGGTCGCCCGGACCCTGGTGGCCACCACCGATCGGCTCTTCGGTTTCGTCACCTCCACCCAGCTCCCGTTCCGGCTGCTGCGGCGGGTTGTGGTCCCCTTGCTGGCCCCGATCGGTGTGCGCCTGCTGCCGCGCTCGTCCGGCGGCTCCCGCCTCTTCCAGTACGTGTCGCAGATCCGCATCCACTACCGCCTCGATCCGAAGGTGACGAGCGGCCGCCGGGATCCGGTGGTCGGTCGCCGCCTGCCGTGGACCGGCAGCAACTACGCGGTGCTGCGGGCCGCGGCCTGGCAGATCCACGGGTACGGCGGGGTCACCGCCGGGCAGGCCCCGGACCTGGGCATCCCGGTCCACGTCTTCCCGCCGGCACCGACGACCCCGCTGCGCCCCGGCCTGTTCTACCTGGTCCGCCCGGACGGATTCGTCGCCGGCCGGGCCGAGCCGGGGGAGGCGGAGGAGCGGTTCCGGCACGCGATGGCGCGCTGATCGCGGGTGTCACCCGGCCGGATCAAGAGGGTGGCGGCGGCGATCAATCCTGTTAGGATTCGAACATGCGTTCGATGAGTGCTCCCGCATCCAGCCGCGGGGTCCGGGCCATGCCCGCCGGCCCGCGAGACACCCTCGACCGGCTCCGGACTCGTGATCGGATCGAGTCGATCGCGCGGCTTCGTGTCGCGGCCCGTGCGCTGGGAGACGTCGATGTCTCCGGGTGGGACGAGGCCACCCTCAAAGACCATCTCGAGGAGCTCTCCAAGGTCCTCTGCGCTCTCGATGCCGAGCTGACGCGGGTCGCCGACGAGGTTCGGGCCAAGGGCTTCCGCGTGGCCGAGCCGAAAGCGGCCTGACGACGAGCGGTCCGACCGCACCCCGATTGTCGTACCCGGCTGCCAGGATGGGTCTCGTGCGCTTCCTCGACATAGCTGCCACCTCGGCGGCCGTCGGCGCGACCTCCGGCCGCAAGGCCAAGATCGAGCTGCTGGCCGATGCCCTGCGCCGTCTCGAGCCCGGCGAGATCACAGCCGGTTCCGCCTATCTGGCCGGTGAGCTGCGCCAGCGGCAGACCGGGGTGGGTTATGCGAGCCTGCGTGACCTGCCACCGCCCGCCGCCGAGGCCACCCTGACGGTGGCTGCCGTCGACTCGGCGATCGCCGAGTTGTCGGTCGTCTCCGGGGCGGGTTCGCAGGCCCGGCGGCGCGAGATGCTCGGTGCCCTCTTCGGCGCCGCCACGGCCGAGGAGCAGCGGCTGCTGGTGGGCCTGTTCAGCGGCGAGCTCCGGCAGGGCGCGCAGGCGGGTCTGCTGGCCGAGGCGATCGCCTCCGCCGCCCAGGTGCCCACCACCGCGGTGCGGCGGGCCCTGCTGCTCGCCGGTGACCTCAAGCAGGTGGCGTCCGCCGCGCTCACCGGCGGTGCGGCCGCTCTGGCCGAGATCCACCTTCGGGTCGGCACACCACTGAGCCCGATGCTGGCGCAGAGCGCGCCGGATGTCGCGGCGGCGCTGCTCGCCACCGGCACCCCGGCGATCGTGGACACCAAGCTCGACGGCATCCGCATCCAGGTGCACCGCTCCGGCGACGAGGTGGCCGTCTTCACCCGCAGCCTCGACGACATCACCGCCCGTCTGCCCGATGTGGTCGCGGCGGTGCGGGCCCTGCCGGTTCGCGAGGTGATCCTCGACGGCGAGGCGATGGCGCTCGACGCGGCCGGCCGGCCCCGCCCGTTCCAGGAGACGTCGAGCCGGGCCGCCACCCGCGGCGCCCGTCGCGGCGGCACCGCGCCGGAGGTCGCGCTGGTGCCCTATTTCTTCGACCTGCTGCACCTCGACGGGACCGACCTGCTCGACGAGCCGGGCCGGGTCCGCTGGGCCGCGCTGGCCGACACCCTGCCGGCCGGGCTGACCGTGGGCCGGGAGGAGGTGGACTCGCCTGAGCAGGCCGCGGCAGCGTTCGCCGCGGCGCTCGCCGCCGGGCAGGAGGGCGTCGTGGTGAAAGCGCCGGATGCGCCCTACGACGTGGGCCGCCGCGGCGCCGCCTGGGTGAAGGTGAAACCCCGGCACACCCTCGACCTGGTGGTGCTGGCGGTCGAGTGGGGCCACGGCCGCCGGCGCGGCTGGCTGTCCAACCTGCACCTCGGCGCGCGTGACCCGGGCACCGGTGAATTCGTCATGCTCGGCAAGACGTTCAAGGGGCTCACCGACGAACTGCTGCGCTGGCAGACCGAGCGGTTCAAGGAGCTGGCGGTCTCCGACGACGGGTGGGTGGTCCGGGTGCGGCCGGAGCAGGTCGTCGAGATCGCCTTCGACGGGGTGCAGACGTCACCGCGCTATCCCGGCGGGGTGGCGCTGCGGTTCGCCCGGGTGCTGCGCTATCGCGACGACAAGAGCGCCGCCGAGGCCGACACCATCGACATGGTCCGGGCCGTCGGCGGGCATCAGCCGCCCGCGGCGTTATAGGGCGGCCAGGCTGCGGACGTAATTGACCTGCTGGTTGATCGAGGTCGCGTCGACCTCGTGGCGGATCGGGATGCGCGCCACATATTGCCGGGGGCCGCTGGTGACGGTGACGTGCACGGTTCCCTGCGGCACGGACTCCTTGATCAGCAGGAGCAGCAGGCTCAGGCCGGCGGTGACGCAGATGCCGACGAAAGCGAGGATCTTGGCCCACGGCGGGGTCCGTCGCTGCGCGAACCAGTGGTCGGTGACCTGCCAGTGCGAGCCGGCCAGCGGGAAGTCACCGACGGGGGTGCGCACCACCGTGGACGTGACCTGGATCTCGGCGATCTCGACGATCACCGGGCCGGACGCCGCCGGAGCGGAGGGGACCGGAGCGGGCGTCGGCGCGCTCCACGGGTCACCCGGCGGAATGCTCATGCCGCGACATTAACGGCCGCCGTCCGGCGCCGCGAGACGGCGGGCTATTCCTCGCCGTCGGCCGATTCGGCGGTCGCGGTGGAGGAACGGGCCGCCGCGGCCCGGCGCTGGTCCGCTTCCTCGACGCGGTCACGCGGGGCCTGGGCGCGGCGCTGGTCCGCTTCCTCGACGCGGTCACGCGGGGCCTGGGCGCGGCGCTGGTCCGCTTCCTCGACGCGGTCACGCGGGGCCTGGGCGCGCCGCTGGTCCGCTTCCTCGACGCGGTCACGCGGAGTCTGGGCGCGGCGCTGGTCCGCGGCCTCGACACGGTCGCGCGGGCGCTGGTCGCGGCGGACCGGAGCGGCCGGCTTCGACCCGGCGGGCGCGTCCACGCCGTGTGCCTCCCGGCGGGCCTGCCATCCGTACAGGAAGAAGACCATCACGGCGAAGATCCACCACTGGACCGCGTAGCCGCCGTTCTGCCAGGCGTCCTCGTGCGGGATCGGCACCGCGACGAACGCCGGGTCGGCGGCCGGCGTCTGTGACGACAGCAACACGTAGGCCCCGTAGACCGGGAACGGCAGCTCGGTCGCGAGCCGCGGCAGATTGAGGCGGCGGGTGTCAAGTCGCCCATCTCGGCGTTCCACCGCGGCGGGTCGACTTTCCGACAGGTGAATCTGCCCCTCGACCGTCACCGTGCCGGTCGGGGCGGGTGGAACCTCGGGCGAGGCGAGCGCCCCGCCGGCCGGCGCGGGCACCCACCCGCGGTCGACGAGGACCGCGGTGCCGTCGTCGAGCACCAGCGGTGTGACGATCTCGAAGCCCACCTTGCTGCCCACCGTGCGGCCCCGGGCCTGGATCTCGTGCGCCGCGTCATACCGACCGGTGATCGTGACTTTTGTCCAGGCCAGGGACTTGCCGGGGGCCGCGCCGGGGGTGCCGGCGGCGGTCGGCGCGGCGAGCACCGAGGCCAGCGGGACGGCCGGCGCGGCGTTCGCCGAGTCGATCCGTTCGTTGATCTCGGAACGTTCGTGGTAGCGGTCCAGCTGCCAGTTGCCGAGCATCACCATCACGATCGCGGCGGCGACGGTGAGCGCGGCCGCGGCGATCCACCGGGGCGTCAGCAGGAACCGATACACGCCCCGAGGCTACCTGGCCAGGCGGTGCTACCCGCCGCAGCCAGGTAGTGTGCGACTTCCGGCGGGCACTACCACGTGGCTGCCGTCTGCGGAATCCTCGGGGGAGACATTGATCACCGCCCAGCCTCGTCTGGTCGTGAGCGCGCCGTCGTCGGGCCACGGCAAGACCGCGATCGCTGTCGGGCTGCTCGCCGCGTTGACGGCGCGCGGTGTCCCGACCGCGGGCTTCAAGGTCGGCCCGGATCACACGGACGCGGCGTACCTCGGGATGGCCGCCGGACGCCCGGGCCGCAACCTGGACCCACGCCTGGTCGGCGCGCAGCGCGTCGCGCCGCTGTTCGCGCACGGCGCGTCCGGCGCGCAGCTGTCCGTCATCGAGGGCGCGATGGGGTTGTTCGACAGCCTCACCGGCCAGCCCGAGGTGGACGGCACCGCAGCCGTCGCCGCCTCGCTGCGTGCCCCGGTCGTGCTGGTGGTGGACGTGGCCGCGATGGGCCACTCGCTCGCCGCGCTGGTGCACGGCTTCCGGATGTTCGACGAGATGGTGCACCTGGGCGGCGTCATCCTGAACCGGGTCGCCTCGCAGCGGCACGAGCAGATGCTGCGCAGCGCCATGGACGACATCGGCATGCCGGTGCTGGGCGCGCTACACCGCGGTGACCTGCCGAACGTGCTGCCGGGCCGGGTGCACGGCCTGGTCCCGGTCGCGCACCGCACCGTCGAGGCCGGGCGGGCGGTGCGCCGACTCGGCGAGGCGGTCGCCGGCATGCTCGACATGGACCGGCTGATGGCGCTGGCCGGCTCCGCGCCGTCGCTGCCCGGCCCGATCTGGACGCCGGCCGAGGCGATCGGCGGCGAGCAGTTCGACCAGCGCCCGCTGATCGCCCTGGCCGGCGGCCAGGGCGCGCCCTACACCTACGTGGAGACCGCCGAACTGCTCACCGCGGCCGGCGCGGACGTCGCGGTCGTCGACCCGTTGCGCGACGAAAACCTCCCACCGGGTACGCGGGCGCTCATCGTGGGGGCAGGCCTGCCGGAGGGGTACGCCGAGGAGCTCTCCGCCAACCACCGGCTCAGTGCTGATGTCGCCCAGTTCGCCCGGGACGGCTGGCCCGTCGTGGCCGAGGGCATCGCCCTGCCGTGGCTCGGTCGCGAACTCGACGGTCGCCCGATGTCCGGTGTCCTGGACGCGACCGCCACCACCGGCGAGCAGACCGTGGCCGGATACCGCGAGGCCACCGCGCCGGGCACCTCGGTGCTCGCGCCGGCCGGGGCCCGCATCACCGGCTACAAGCACCACCGGGCGATCGTCACCCCACGTGCCGGCGCCAACCCCGCGTGGACCTGGTCCGGCGGCAACCCGGAGGGCTTCGTCTGGCGGCAGGTGCACGCGTCCCAGCTCGGCCTGCACTGGGCGGCGGCTCCGGAGATCGCGAACCGGCTGGTCGCGGCGGCCCTCGCCGGTCCGCAGTCCGGTGCCTCGGGCGGGCCGGGCGCCGGCATGGGTCAGGGGCCGGGCATGTCGCCCGCTCAGGCGCCGGGCTCCGGTATGCCGCCGAACCAGCCGATGCCGCCCAGCCCGGTGACTCCGCCGAGCCCGGCGATGCCGCCCGCGATGCCACCGGCGATGCCGCCCAGCCCGGCGATGCCGCCGAGCCCCGTCGTGCCGGCGGCCGGGCAGCCGGTTTCCACCGGCCCGTCCGGTCCGCCCAGCGCGTTCTCCGGCCCGCAGGGACCGTCCGGCGGCTTCCCGGGTGCTCCCGCCGGCCCGCTCGGCCCGATGCCGCCGCACCCCGCCAACCCGATGGCGATGCCGTCCGGCCCCGGCTCGGGGCCGGGCATGCCCTCCGGCCCGGCCCAAGGCATGCCTTCCGGCCCAGGGATGCCGCCCGGCTCCGGCCCGGCCCAAGGCATGCCTTCCGGCCCAGGGATGCCGTCCGGCTCCGGCCCCACGCAGGGCCTGCCGCCGGGCTCCGGTCCCACGCAGGGCCTGCCGCCCAGCTCGGGCCCGGCGCAAGGAATGCCGTCCGGTCCCGGTCCTGCTGGCATGCCGCCTGGCGCTGGCCCCTCTCAGGGCATGCCGTCAGGTCCGGGTATGCCGTCCGGTCCCGGCTCGGCGCAGGGCATGCCATCCGGTCCGGGGATGCCCGGTCCGGGGATGCCCGGTCCCGGGATGCCGCCCGGCCCCGGCGGCCAGGTGCCCGCTCCAGGCGCCGCGCCCGGCTCCGGCCCGGGGATGCCCGACAGCCCGGACAGCCGCCCGACCGCGGACATCCCGGTCCACTCCTGACCAGCCGCCGGCGGCCTCCATTGATGGCCAGTCACCGGTGACCCGGTTCATGGACAGCCGGCGGCGGCCCTGGCTCCTGGACAGCCGGCGGCGGCCCGGCTCCTGAATCACTGGCTCATGCCCAGCAGGCGGCAGCCTCGGTTCCTGTTCTGAGTCCGGCGCTCCCGGCGGGCCATCGGGCCAGCTGACGCCGCCGCCCACGCGCCGGACGTCATCGCAGCGGCCGTCAACAAGGTGCCCGCCACCGGCTTTCCCCGCCGGAAGCCGCCCAGCGTGCGAAAGCCGATTCGCCATCCGGAAACTGTCGTACCCCCCTCGTACCGTGAGGCATACGACAACCGTAGGAGGGCATCGTGGCCGACCGTGTGCCGCTGGATCTCGACCCGCCGGTTCGCCGCATCCGAGCCCTGCTGCTCGGCGTCGACGATGGTGACCTCACCGCGCCCACCCCATGTCCGGGCTGGTCGGTGGCGGCCCTGCTGGACCATTTGATGGGACTGGCGTTCGCGTTCACCCAGACGGCTCGCAAACGCACCGGCACTCCCGGCACCGACGGCCCACCTCCGGAGCCGTCCGCCGAGCATCTGTCGCCGCACTGGCGCAGCCGGCTTCCCGTGCTGCTCGAGGAGCTGTCCACCGCGTGGAAGGATCCGGCCGCCTGGACCGGCACGGCGCAGGCCGGCGGAGTGACCCTGCCGGCCACCGCGATGGGCACCGTCGCGGTCAACGAGTTGGTCATGCACGGCTGGGATCTGGCCCGGGCCACCGGTCAGGACTACGCGGCCGATCCGCGCACGCTGGAGATCCTGGTCGAGTTCCTGTCACAGGGCCCGGCCGAGGGCACTCCCGGATTGTTCGGCCCGGTCGTGGCGACCGACCCGGATGAGGATCTGCTCGCCCAGGCGGTCGGTCTGGCGGGCCGCGACCCGGCCTGGCGGCCACCCCGCGGCCGGGACGTCCCTCCGGCCCGCGCACAACGCCCGGGAAGCTGACGCCGGAGGGCGCGCCCTGGGCACCGACGCCGGGCAGGCGATGGTCGGCTCCGAACACCTGAGCCACCGGAGACGGCAGCGAACGGCGATCGGCCGCCGCAGGTGCGACAGCACCCGCGACGGCCGACCCGCGCCTGCATTGAAACCGCGTCAGCGGCACGACCAGCCGCATCAGCGAAGGCGTATCAATGGACCAGCTTGTCCGACGGTGGGGTGAACTTCTCCTTCGGTTCGCCCTTCAACGCGTCCCGCAGCGTCTCCGCCACCGTGAACTTCGACATCGTCGACCGGCCCGTCCCCACCACGTGCTCCGGGTTGTCCGGGTCGGCCACGAAGGCGGCCGCCGCCATCTGCGGGGTGTAACCACTGAACCACGCCGTCTTGTTGCCGTCCGTGGTCCCGCTCTTGCCCGCCACCGGCCGTTCGAGCGTCGCGTAAACCATCTCCGACGTGCCCCAGCCGCCGCAGCTGCCGCGCTCCGCGCCGTAACCGGTGACGCACCGGGCCGCGTCGGTCGCCGCCCGGGCCACGTTGACGCTCAGTTCCCGGTGGCAGCGCGGCGCCCCGATCAGCTTCCCGTCGCGGAGGGCGTGGCTGCCGTCCGGGTTGCGGATCGACTGCACCGGCAGCGGTTCGCAATACATTCCTTCGGCGGCGAGGGTGGCGAAGACGTTCGCCATCTCCACCGGCGTCGCGTCGCTGACGCCCAGGGTGAACGCGCCCCATCCGGACGCGTGCTCCGGCTCGGCCAGTCTCCGGTCCACCTCGGTGCGCCACCGCAGCCCGAGCCGTTCCGCCATCTTGACCGCCTTCTCTGCGCCGACCCGCTGTTCGAGCTGCACGAAGTAGGTGTTGACCGATTTGCCGAAACCGCTCCACATGGTTTGCCGGCCGGTCATCGACGCGGTGGAGTTCTTCGGGCACCAGTGCACGCCGCAGGTCGCCGGCCCCGGCGCGGTGATGTATTTCGAGACGAACCGTTGCGGCGAGTAGAACGAGGTGGACAGCGGCAGGTCCTCCTCCAGCGCGGCCAGCATCGTAAAGATCTTGAAGGTGGATCCGGCCTGGTAACCGGCCATGCTGCCGCCGCCGAGCAGCGGGTTCACCGTGTTCGGGTAATTGCCTTTGACGTCGTCGTCCAGCGACCGGTCGCTGTGCCGGCCGTTGTCGTCCTGGTCGAGGGAGTAACGCCGGTTGACCGCCATGCTGAGCAGCCGCCCGGTGCCGGGCTCGATGACGACCTGCCCGTGGGCGAACGGGCTGCTCCGCTTCTCCTTCGCGAGGACGTGCTTCATCGCGTACTTCTGGATCTTGGGGTCGAGGGAGGTGATGACGCGGTAACCGCCGCGCCGCAGGTTTTCCTCGCGGTCCTGCGGGGTGGCGCCGAAGGCGGCCTGTTCCCGCCACCAGCTCTTGAAGTAATCGCAGAAGAAGCCCCAGTCGTTGTGCTTGCGGGAGACCGAGACGCAGTCGTTCGGCGGCTCGCTCAACTGCAGGTCGATCTCGGTCTTCTTGGCGGCGGCCGACTCCTCGGGCGTGATCGAGCCCATCTTGGCCATCTGGTCGATGACGTAATTGCGCCGCTGCAGGGCCGCCCGTTGGTCCTTGGTCGCCGGGTCGTAGGCCGACGGCGCCTTGACCAGCCCGGCGAGCAGGGCCGCCTCGGTCAGCGTGAGGTCTTGCGGCGTCTTGGAGAAGAAGACCTCGCTGGCCGCGTGGATCCCGTAAGCGCGGTGCCCGAAATAGGCGGCGTTCAGGTAACGCTCCAGGATCTGGTCCTTGCTGAGCCGCTGCTCCACCTCGATGGCGAGCCGCATCTCACGCAGTTTGCGTGCGGCGGTCTGTTCGGTGGCCTCGAGCGCCTGCTTGGGGGTCTTGGCGCCGTCGCGCAGCGCCATCCGGACGTACTGCATGGTGAGCGTCGACGCGCCCTGGGAGACGCCGCCGGCTTTCTGGTTGGCGACGAAGGCGCGGGCCACGCCTTTGGCGTCGACACCGTTGTGGTCGTAGAAACGCGAGTCCTCGGAGGCGATGATCGCCTTGGTGATGTAGGGCGACATGTGTTTCAGCGACGCCTGCTTGCGATGTTCCTCGTAGAACATGGTGAGCAGGGTCTTGCCGTCGTTGGCGTAAACGTAGGTGGTCTGTGCGGGGGGCACCTCCGTGAGTTCTTCGGGCATGTTCTCGAGTGCGTCGGTGCCGGCCTTGACCCCCATCCCGGCCAGGGCGGCCAGGGGATAGGAGAGGCCGGCGATGACCAGGCCCGCGATAAGCCCGGCTCGGATCAGGAGGGCGACTCTTCCGGCTACGGTGTGGCGTCGGCTCGTCACTCTTCGAAGGTATGACAAATGCCTTCACGTTCCCCCAAAACGGCCGAAGTGCGGCCGACATGAGACCCCGGAAGAGCGTCCGGCATGCTGAGCTCATGACGTTCGATCTCGATCATCACGGCGACGCCGAGGTGGGGGCGGGCCTGATCGATCTCGCGGTCAACGTGCGGCACCAGGCCATGCCCGGGTGGCTGGCGGAACCGATCGCCGAGTCGCTGACCAGGCTTTCCGCGTACCCCGAGGGGTCTGCCGCGACCGCGGCCGTGGCCGCGCGGCACCGCCGCGACCCGGCCGAGGTCCTGCTCACCGCGGGCGCCGCGCAGGCGTTCGTGCTGCTCGCGCAGGCCTTGCGGGGTGCCCGTCGCCCGATCGTGGTGCACCCCCAGTTCACCGAGCCGGAGGCCGCGCTGATCAATGCCGGTCATGAGGTCGAGCGGGTGCTGCTGCGCGAAGAGGACGGCTTCCGCCTCGACCCGGCACTGGTGCCGGAGGATTCCGAGCTGGTCTTCGTCGGCAACCCGACCAACCCGACGTCGGTGCTGCACCCGGCCGCCGACGTGGCCGCCCTGGCCCGGCCCGGGCGGGTGCTGGTGGTCGACGAGGCGTTCGCCGACACCACCTACCGGCCCGGCGTGGCGGGCGAGCCGGAGTCGCTCGCCGAGCGCCGTGACCTGCCCGGCCTGGTGGTGCTGCGCAGCCTGACCAAGACCTGGGGCCTGGCCGGCCTGCGCATCGGCTACCTGATCGGTCCGGCGGATCTGCTGCCGCGGCTGGCCGCCGCGCAGCCGCTCTGGGCGGTCTCCACGCCCGCGCTCGCCGCGGCGGCCGCGTGTGCCTCGCCGGTCGCGATCGCCGCGGAACGCGAGATCGCAGCGCGGCTCGCGGCCGATCGTGCCCACCTGGTGGACCGGCTGCGGCACGTGCCGAGCGTCACGGTTGCCGGCGACCCGGCCTCCGCATTCGTTTCGGTACGCCTGCCGCACGCCGATCAGATCCGCGTTGAGCTGCGCGAACGTGGCTACGCGGTGCGCCGTGGCGACACCTTCCCGGGGCTGGGCCCGCAATGGTTGCGGATTGCGGTGCGCGACACTGCCACCACCGACGGATTCGTGCAGACTCTGACCGAAGTGATCGAGGAGCGACCGTGACGCTGGAGACGACCCTGGCGGCCATCCGGCCCGCCGACGAGCGGGCGATGACCGCCGCCCGCGAGTTGCAGGCACGCCTGACCAAGCCGGCCGGTTCGCTGGGCGCCCTCGAGGAGCTGTCGATCCGCCTGGCCGGTCTGGCCGGCACCTGCCCGCCGCCGATGCCCGCGCCGGCCACGGTCGCGGTCTTCGCCGGCGACCACGGCGTGCACGCCCAGGGAGTGTCGCCCTGGCCGCAGGAGGTCACCGCGCAGATGGTGGCGAACTTCGTGGCCGGCGGCGCGGTGGTCAACGCCTTCGCCCGGGAGACCGGGGCGGACGTCATGGTGGTCGACGTCGGCGTCGCGATCCCGTTGCACGGCGGCGCCAACCTGCTGGAGGCGAACGTGCGCCGCGGCACCCGGGACATGACCGTCACCGCCGCGCTGACCCGCGAGGAGGCCCTGGCCGCCGTCGAACTCGGCATCCAGGTCGCCGAGACGCTGGTCGACCAGGGAGCGAAAGCGCTGCTCACGGGCGACATGGGCATCGCCAACACGACACCGGCCGCGGCGTTGATCGCGGTCTTCAGCGGCGCCGGGGCGGGCGCCGTCACCGGCCGCGGCACCGGCATCGACGACGCGATGCTGGCGCACAAGACCGAGGTGGTCGCCGCCGCCCTGGAGCGGCACGTGCCGGACCCGGCCGACCCGCTCGGGGTGCTCGCCGCCGTCGGCGGTCTGGAGCACGCCGCGCTGACCGGTTTCATCCTCGGCGCGGCCGCCCGGCGTGTCCCGGTGATCGTCGACGGCGTCATCGCCGTGTCGGCGGCGGTGACCGCGGCCGCCTTCGCCCCGGACTCGGTGGCCGCCATGGTCGCCGGGCACCGCTCGGCCGAGCCGGGCGCGAGCGTCGCGCTCGCCCATCTCGGCCTGGAGCCGCTGCTCGACCTGGGCATGCGCCTGGGCGAGGGCAGCGGCGCGGTGCTGGCCCTGCCCGTCGTGTCGGCCGCGGTCCGCGTGCTGCGCGAGGTGGCGACGTTCGATTCAGCGGGAGTGTCGGAGAAGTGAGCCTCTATCCGTTGGCCCTGCGCATCGCCGGGCGCCGCGTGCTGGTGGTCGGCGGCGGCACGGTCGCCACCCGCCGGGTGCCCGCGCTGATCGCGGCGGGCGCCCAGGTGGAGATCGTGGCGCCCGAGCTGACG
>NZ_JBEZZB010000186.1:0-18829 GCF_040638955.1 Actinoplanes sp. NPDC024001 | reverse complement strand
TCGTCCCAACCCTGCACCTGCTCAACCGTGACCACGTCCGGGAAACGATCCAGAACTACTCGAAGTAGTGATCCGCCGTAGCAGTACTAGGAGGGCTTGGTAGCGTGGTCGTCAGGTAGCGGCGCCCACTGGCTATGCCGCGGCGAGGAACTGTGTCCGATCACGATGACGACCAAGCCGGTCAGCGCGACCCAGCGGTGGCGGGCCATGAGCGTGCGGGCGCCGAGCGGGCGCACGTGGCGGACCAGCGGGACAGCGCCGCGGACGAGCGGGATTGGCTGGCCGACGAACGTGAGCATGCCGCCGACCGCCGGGAGCTGATCGCCGACCAGCGCGAGGAGCTCGCGGATGCCCGCGAGGACCGGCTCAACGAGCGGCAGCGCCACCTCGATGAGCGCGCTCGCGGTCTACGGATCACCGCGGGTCACCGGCTCCAGGACAGCAGGGAGACGCTCGACCTGGCGCACGCGGCGCTGGAACGCTCGGAGCAGCGGTTGGAACGCGCCGAGGCTGCCCTGCGCGCCAGCGCCAGCCGGACGGACCGGGAGCAGGCCGAGATCGATCGGGAGACGGCGCGCAGCGGCCGCGAGGTGGACGGCGACGCGCAGCCTGATCCGTGACATGCCGTGCCTCAGCGCGTCGAGATCGGCCGGGAACTCAGCCGCAGACGGGTGCCGGTGGCGTCGGTCATGACCTCGAGGGTGGGGCATGCCCGCCGGATGACGGACAGGCCGCTCGCGCCGTTGCGGGCGGGGGCGGGGGAGTCCGGGGGCAGGCCGGCGCCCTGATCGCTGATCTCGCAGCACAGCCGGTCGGCGGATCGCCACAGCAGCAACTGCCCGTGCCCTCCGGCGTGCCGGACCACGTTGGTGACCGCCTCGTGCACCGCCAGGACGAACAGGTAAAGGCGGTCGCCGTGCAGCCCCTGGGCATGGCTGAGGTATTGGACCTGCCGGCGTACGTCGATGACCGTGCGGCGGCCGAACCAGCTCACCAGCAGGGCTTGGCCGGGGCGGTCCGGCGCGGCGGCCGCCGGACGTTCCCCGGTGTTGCTGCCGCCGTCCGGCTGCCGGGCGCGGGCGAAAACCGTGGCCAGGTCGAGGTCGAGGCGTTCCAGGGTGAGGAGTTCGGTGACCGCGGCGGCGAACACGGACGCGGCCTGTCCGGTGCTGTTCCAGGAGCCCCGCAGTGATCGGTACAGGTCGACGGCGCCGTGATGGTGGACTCCGCCGGCGTGCAGGGGCAGGGCGTACAGGGCCCGGACCCCGGCGGCCCGCACGCCCGGCGTGAACCGGGGCCATCGCCGCGCCCACGACTCGTCGTCCAGGTCTGCGGCCATGACGGAGGCGCGGGAGGCGGACACGTCACGACAGGGACCCTCGCCGAGTGTGTACTGCAGCTCCTCCATCCGGGCGCTGGCCGGATCACTGCTGAACCGGACCTGCGGCAGGACATCGTCACCGGCGGAGAGGCCGAGGCCGGCGACGTCGGGCAGCAGCGCCGGTGCAGCGCGGCAGAGCCGGGTCACGTCCGGACCGTACGTGCTCACCAGTGCCCACACCTGTTCGGCGTACCCGTCCGGAGCGGATGCTGCGTGCGGTGTCGGCATGCTGCCTCCCGGAGGACTTGCGCGACGCCTCCTTCGGCAAGGGTAAGCGGGTCGCTCCGGGCCCTGGCGCATCGCTGACCGACAGTGCCCGCGGGGGGAACCCAGGAAACCGCCGCGAGGTCACCGTGAAGAGTGACGTCACCACCCGGGCCGCCCGGAACGGTAACGGGGTAAGTCGAGTTTTGAGTGTGTCATTTGTCGATGTCGGAGATCGATCGCCTTATCTGCGCATAAATGGGACAGGATTTCTCAACCATTGATTGGTGTACAACAGGTTGTTATCGTTAACGGCCGCTTGGGGTGGATCTTCAATACGTCCTACGAATCCGTGCTTTCAGGGAGTTTCGGCAAATGCGCAGACGTACCCTCATGACCCTCGGCGCAGCCGGGCTCGTCTCGGCGCTTCCCGGGTGTGCCGACGGTGACGAGGGCAAGGTTCCCGAGGCGCCGAAAGGGCCCATCGTCCTCGGCTTCTCGCAGGTCGGGTCGGAGAGCGGCTGGCGGCTCGCCAACACCAAGTCGATCCAGAGCGCCGCGCGCAACAACCGGATCGACCTGAAGTTCTCCAACGCCGAGGGTGATCAGGCCAAGCAGATCGCGGCCATCCAGTCCTACATCGACGCGCGGGTCAACGTGATCTCCTTCGCCCCGGTGGTGGAATCGGGCTGGGACGACGTGCTGCGGCGAGCCCGGGATGCCGGAATTCCGGTCGTTCTCACCGACCGCATGATCAACACCAAGGACGAGTCGCTGTACGTCAGTTCGATCGGCGCGGAATTCCTTTCCGAAGGCAATCTCGCCGCGCTTTATCTCGGCCTGGACTTCGCCGCCGCGGCCGGTCCCGTGAATGTCGTCGAGTTGCTCGGCACGCCCGATTCCACCCCGACGAAGCAGCGGTCCGACGGTTTCGCGGCCACCATCGCGCGGGAGGGCAAACTGCGGGTCGTCGACGCCGAGACGGGCAACTGGACCCAGGCCGGCGGCGCGACGGCGATGCGCAAGCTGCTGCGGCGGCAGAAGAAGATCGACGCGGTGTTCGCGCAGAACGACGAGATGGGCCTGGGCGCGGTCGCGGTCCTCAAGGAGCAAGGCCTCAAACCCGGCACCCAACCGCGGATCGTCACCGTGGACGCCACCCGGGCCGGCCTCAAGGCGCTCGCCGACGGCGACCTCAACTACGTGGTCGAGTGCAGCCCGGAGATCGGCAGCCAGCTGATGTCCGTCGTCGTGGACCTGTACCTCGGCGGCAGCGTCCCCAAGCGCATCGAGTCGCAGAAGAACGTCTTCAACCGTGACACCGCCAAGGACGCCCTGCCGACCCGCACCTACTGACCAGCCTCCCACCGCCCCCGGCGCCGGGCGTAGGGTGCCCAGCCATGGGCGGGATCACGAACGTGGACAGGCTCGCGCTGCCCGAGCCGTGGCGCAGACCCGGGATGCTGGATCGCGAGACGATGCTGCGTCAGCAGCTGCCCGTGAACATCGCCTGGTGGAACGCCGAGATCACCCGGCTCGGGCTGCCCGGCGGCCCGGTGTCCGGCGAGACCGGCACGTCGATCAGCCGCCGGTTCATCCTCGACCTGAACCCGGACGAGCCCGACGCGGACCTGCGCCGGCTCTGGCACGCCCTGGCCTGGGGCACCGGACGCAAACCCCGGCTGGGCCTCAAGCGCCTGAAGGCGGTCGCCGCCGACGTGCCGGCCGCGCGGGCGGCGCTCGCCACCGCGGGCGCCCTGGCCCACCACAATCCGCGGGACGCCTACGCGACGCTGCAGCCCGGCCGCCGCTACACGATCAACTATCTGGGCTCGGCGTTCTTCACCAAGTTTCTCTACTTCTGCCCGGGCGCGACCGTCGAGAAGCAGGCCCCGATCCTCGACGACCGGGTGGCCCGCGCCCTGCGCGACCACGGCTGGGCGAGCCTGCGCACCGGCGGCTACTGGCCGGCCATGACCTACGAGCGGTACTGCCGCCTGCTGACCCGCTGGGCGAACGAGGCCTCCGCCCACCAGGGACGGCCGGTGTGGCCCGACGAGATCGAGAGGTGGCTGTTCGGATCCGCCCGTTGAGGGGGCATAGTTGACCGACCAGCCGGTCAGGAAGAGCTGACCAGCCCATGTGTTTTGATCATCCGGCGTGGCAACGTCGGCGGCCACACACGTCGCAGGCCTCTGGGGGGATGGCATGAACGTGGACGATGAAGTTCGTGGTGCGTTAGCGCAGATCGAGAGCGCCGCCGCGCTCTACGCGGTGACCGAACACCACATCAGCCGTTACCAGTCGGTGCTGTCCGGCTATCACCCGGCCGACCGCGACACGTACGCGTGCGCCCGCCTCGACGCGATCCTCACCCGCACGGCCTTCGACCACCGCACCGAATGCGACGGCGTCGGCTGCCGCACCTGCGACGGCCTGCACGAGGCGCTGACGGTGGCGGTCGCCTCGGTCCGCACCATGCTGGACAGCGACGAGGGCCGCAGCACCCACGACTGACCGCCGCGCGGCGGCTGGTTGCCGTCCCCGCCCTGCTCACCGGGCCGGGCGCGGGGCCGAAGCCGGCCCTGCAACGCTGCCAGCGCTGAACTCAGAAGTTGACCTTCACGCCGATGGCCTGGCAGGCGGTGGTCAGATCGGCGTTGAGCTCGGTGAAGTTCGCGTCGGCGGCGACACCGATCGGGTCGGCGGAGGCGGCGGCCTTGCCGATCTCGTCGGTCAGCTTGCGGGAGGCGCTGGTGACCTCGCTGTCTCCGGCGGAGGCGAGCGCCTTGGTCGCGGAGTCGTGAAACTTCGTGAAGACCTTCTTCGCGTCGGCCGGCAGGACGCCACCCTCGGACTGCTGAGCGTTGGTGAGGTCGGTCACCATGGTCTTGCCCGCGATGTTCATCGTCTTGCACAGGGTCGCGTCGTCGACCGCGCTGTCCGTGGTGGCCGCGACAGCGGCGGGGGAGGCCGGCGCGGGGGCCGCGGCCTTCTCGTCGTCGGTGCCGCTGCACGCGGCGAGAGCCGCCAGGCAGGTGCAGAACAGGGCGGCGGGCAGAATCCGGTAACGCTTCACGGTTACGCACGGTAGCCGACGGTGTTGACCGGCTGCCAGTAGAGTCTGGGTCCGTGGTGGATCACGCGTCTCTCGGACAGGAAGCCATGCGCCGGCTTCGGCTGCGCTCGGTCTGCACGATCGAGCCCGGTCTCACCGGCGCCGAGTCCGAGCGGATCGAGCGCGAGTTCGGCTTCGAGTTCGCCGCGGACCACCGGGCCTTCCTCGCCGCCGGCCTGCCGGTCAACGCCGGCCGCCGGCCACCGCCGCCGGGCGTGATCGAGGCGTATGCCGAGCCGTGGCCCGACTGGCGGCACGGCGACCCGGACAGGTTGCGCGGCGCGCTCGACCGGCCCCGCGAGGGGGTGCTGTTCGACGTCGAGAAGAACGGCTTCTGGTACGACGCGTGGGGCCCTCGCCCCGACCGCACCGCGGATGCCGTGGCGACCGCGACCGCGAAGCTGCGCGACGTGCCCACGCTGGTGCCGGTCCACGGCCACCGCTATCTGCCGGCCGGCCGGTCGCTCACCGGCCACCCGGTGCTCTCCGTCTGGCAGACCGACATCATCTTCTACGGCGTGGACCTGGCCGACTACATCGACCACGAGTTCGGCGGCGCCACCGCCCCCGGCGCCGAGCCGGTGGCCACCGTCGACTTCTGGCGCGACCTGGTCTGATGGCGCGCGCCGACCGATGGGGGGCAGGAGAGTCAAGACCGCAAGGGGTACGTGACGCCGGTGAGCCGCTCGGAGAGGTGCCACAGTCGGGTGGCCGTGCCGGTGTCGTGCAACGCGGGCTCGTGACCGCGCAGGGTCGGCTCACCGCGGAACTGCAGCAGACCGTCCGGAACCACGAAACTGCCGCCGGGGAGATCGGGTGCTGTGGCCGCGTACAGAGACGTTTTTGCTCCCTCCGGCGCCGGCCGGAAGGCCGCGCGCATGATCAAGCCGATGATGGCCTGGTAGGCGCGGCCGCGGCTGCCGTTGGCGCCGCCGGTTAGCACGTTCGTGCGGGTGAGGCCGGGTGCGACGACCATGCTGCGCAGCGGCGCGCCGGTGGCGTCGGCCCGGCGCTGCAGCTCGGCGGCGAAGAAGAGGTTGGCGCGCTTGGACATCATGTAGGCGTCGCCGGGCCGGTAGCCGCGTTCGGCGTTGAGGTTGGCCAGGTCGAAACGGACGTAGCGGTGGCCCTCGCTGCCGACCGTGACGACGCGCGGCCGCGGCGCGGCGAGCAGGTGTGGCAGCAGCAGGCCGGTCAGCGCGAACGTGCCGAGATGGTTGACCCCGAACTGCGACTCGAACCCGTCGGCGGTCACCGCGTAGGGCACCACCGCGATCCCGGCGTTGTTGACCAGCAGGTCGAGGCGCCCGTGGTCCCAGCCGGCGGCGAACTCGCGGATGGAGGCCAGGCTCCCCAGATCCACCCGGCGCAACTCCAGGGAGGCGTGGGGCAGCTCCCCGCGCATCCGGGCGAGCGCCGCCGCCCCGCGCTGCGGGTCACGGCAGGCCAGCACCACGTGCGCGCCGCGGCGGGCCAGCTCGCGGGCGGTGACGAAACCGATGCCGCTGTTGGCCCCGGTCACCACGGCCACGCGCCCGCTCTGGTCGGGAATGGCCTGCAGTGTCCACACAGGAGAGGAAGCCATGCCGCTGACCATCGCCGCAACGCCTACACCTTGGCAAGCCCTCCGGTGCGCACGCACCACTCGATCAGCAGGTCGTCGTTCTTCGAGTTGTTGCAGCCGCGGCAGGCGGGAGCGAGGTTGCCGATCGCATGGCGGCCGCCGAGCGCGACCGGGATGACGTGGTCCATCTCGAGCGGCAGGCCCTGACGGGGGAGGCCACGGAACGCATGCCGATCATGATGCCGGCGAGGTACGACAAGGTCGGTTCTCAGCCCGGCAGCTTGTCTGTTCCCACCGGCATCAGAAGCCGGCCACGGTGGAGCGAACGCGCCGACCAGCCGTCAGCGGCGTTGCCGGGCCATCCACTGCCAGATGTGGGTGCCGTCGATGGCGGGATCGTTGCGGGCCACATAGATCCACGACCAGTGGCCCGGGAACCGGTAACCGTTCCAGACCACCTGCTCGTAGAGCGTCATGAGCGACCCCGGGATCAGGTCGTGCGCGTGGATCGTGTTCGGCTCGGGCGGCACCGTCGTGTCGTCCAGGGATGTGACCAGCCAGGTCGGCGTCGTGATCGAGCGCAGTTCGGCGTCGGTGATCAGGGGCTCGTCGCTGCCGCGGAACGGGGCGACCACGCCGCAGATCGGCACCGAGGCGGCGAACACGTCGCGGTAGACGGTGGTCATCTCCATGCTCATGTAGCCGCCGTTGCTGCAGCCGGCCACGTAGATCCGGTCGCGGTCGACCGGGTTTCGGCGCGCCACCTGCTGGATGATCTCCCGGATCAGCGGGGCGAAGCGGGGGCCGTCCTCGATCCAGTACGACGTGCTCTGCGGCGCCACCACATAGGCGCCGCCGAAGATGCGCTGCGCCTCCCGGGTGGCGAAACCCAGCGCGCCGCGGTTGGCCCGCAGCGTGGTCTCGTTGTCGTAGTAACCGTCCGGTAGCGAGGCGCCCTCGCCGCCGCCGTGCAGCCAGACCACGAGCGGGCGCCGGCCGCGGCCCCGGTGTCCGGGGGAGTAGAGCCGGTATTTCATGCCGGAGCCGGAGACGTGGTAGCTGAACGCGTCCACCTCGGGATTGGACAGCCGGCCCTGCACGAACCGCGTGAACGTGATCGGCTTGCCGCTGCGCAGGGTGATCGGCGCGTTCTGCGTGATCGTGTAGACGAGGTCGAGCCGCACGTTCCGGCCGCGGCTCACGATGTAGCCGAGGGTGCCGCCGCCGAGCTGGCCCTCGCCGTGGCTCAGGTCGAGCACGATGTTGCCGCGGCGGTCGAGCCGGGCGGCGGTGACCGGGCGGTCCAGGTCGTACTCGCTGTAGATCAGCTCGCCGGGTGCGAGGGGGATCGGGCTGGTGGCCCTGGCGTGCACGCTGAACGTGCCGGTGGTCAGGCCGGCCGGATCGATCGGGCCGAGCCGGGCGGTGTCGAGGGTGACCGAGGTGACCTGCTCACCGCCGTCGAGCACCTCCGCGTCGAGCCGGAACCGCACGCTGGTCCGGTGGCCGCCGCCCGCTCGGGCGGCGGCGCCGGGAAGGGTCAGTCCGGTGGCGGCGCCCGCGCCGGCGGCCAGGAGCGTACGACGACTGATCGACCGGTCCATGCCGACTCCTCTGTGACGACAGAGTTGCGAAGCAGTGAAGTCGGTCTATCACAGATCCGTCGCGGCGGCGAGACGTGCGGCCAGCGCCCGGATGTGTTCGACCAGCTCCGGCGGCTCGTGCACCCGGAAGTCGAAGCCCTTGCCGGCCACGTAGACGGCCAGCTCGTCCAGCGAATGGGAGCCGGCCCGCAGCGTGCAGCTGTGCTCGTCGATCGGCTCCAGCGTCCCGGTCGTCGGGGCGATCCGCTCGGCCGCGGTCTCGGCGCTGACGTGCAGGGTGAACCGGGCCTGGTAGCGGTACGCCGACGTGGAGATCGCCCGCGAGGTGTAACCGCTCAGGTCCGGCTCGGGCGGGGTGCGCGGGGTGAACCGGGGGCCGGCCGGGATGCGCGGTTCCAGCCGGTCCACCCGGTAGGTGCGCCAGTCCTGGCGGTCGACGTCCCAGCCGACCAGGTACCAGCGGCGGCCGGTGTGCACGAGGCGGTGCGGCTCCGTCGTACGGATGCTGGTTGTGCCGTCGTGCCTGCGGTAGTCGAAGCGCAGCCGCAGGGAGTCGCGGCAGGCCGCGGCGATGGCGGTGAGCGTGGCCGGGTCGGCGGTCGGGCCGGCGCCGGCCATCGGCACCGTCACCGACTGCAGGGCGTTGATCCGATGCCGCAGCCGCGACGGCAGCAGGCGTTCGAGTTTGGCCAGCGCGCGTACCGAGGTCTCCTCGATCCCGGTGATCGAGCCGCCGGCGGCCGTGCGCAGGCCCATCGCGACGGCGACGGCCTCGTCGTCGTCGAGCAGCAGCGGTGGCACGTCGGCGCCGGCGCCCAGCCGGTAGCCGGCGGCGCCGGCGGTGGCGAGCACCGGATAGCCGAGGCCGCGCAGCCGGTCGATGTCGCGGCGGACGGTGCGCGGGGTGACCTCGAGGCGCTCGGCCAGCTCGGCGCCGGACCAGTCGCGGCGGGTCTGCAACAGCGACAGCAGGCGCAGCAGGCGCGCCGATGTCTCCAACATGGAGAACAGCTTAGGACCGATCCTGACCTAGCCGGTCCGTAGATTCGAGGCATGGAGAAGCCATTCACCATCGACATTCCGCAGTCTGACCTCGACGACCTGCGTGACCGGCTGGCCCGGACCCGGTGGGGCACGGACCTGCCCGGCGTGGGCTGGAGCCGCGGGGTCCCGGTCAGCTATCTGAAAGGGCTCGCGGAGTACTGGCGGGACGGCTACGACTGGCGCGTCCACGAGCGCAGCTGAACCGGTATCCGCAGTTCACCACCGAGATCGACGGGCAGACCGTCCACTACCTGCACGTGCGCTCCCCCGAGCCGGGCGCGCTGCCGCTGATCCTGACGCACGGCTGGCCCGGTTCGATCGTCGAGTTCCTGGACGTGATCGGCCCGCTGAGCGACCCGCGTGCGCACGGCGGCGACCCGGCGGACGCCTTCCACCTGGTGATCCCGTCGATCCCGGGCAGCGGATTCTCCGGCCCGACCCGTGCGGCCGGCTGGGACACCAGCCGGGTGACCAGGGCGTTCGCCGAGCTGATGGACCGGCTCGGCTACGACCGCTACGGCGCGCAGGGCGGCGACACCGGCGCGGTCGTCGCGCCGGGGCTCGGCCGGCTGCACCCCGACCGGGTCGTCGGTGTGCACGTGAACGGGGTCTCCGCGTTCACCCCGATCGAGCCGGAGGAGATGGACAGCCTGACCGAGGCCGAGCGGACCCGGCTGCGGCACCTGGAATATCTGTCCACCGAGCAGTTCGGGTATGTGGCGATCCAGATCAGCCGGCCGCAGACGCTGGCGCACGCGCTGCACGACAGCCCGGTGGGACAGCTGGCCTGGATCGTGGAGAAGTTCAAGGAGTGGACGGATCCGGCCGCTGAGCTGCCCGAGGACGCGGTCGACCGGGATCTGCTGCTGACCAACGTGATGGTCTACTGGCTGACCGGCACGGCCGGGTCGTCGGCCAACAGCTACTACGAGACCGCGCACGCCGGGGCGTGGAGCGCGAGCGAGCGGTCCACGGTGCCGACCGGGGTGGCGGTGTTCCCGCTGGACGTGTCGATCCGGCGCACCGTGGAGCTCGAACACAACGTCGTGCACTGGTCCGAGTTCGACCGCGGCGGGCATTTCGCGGCTATGGAGGCTCCGGACCTGCTCGTCGGTGACGTCCGGGAGTTCTTCCGGAAACTACGCTGACAGGAAGCGGTGCAGGGCCTCGGTCAGGTCCTCCGGGTTCTCCTCGGCCTGGTGATGGCCGGATTCGATCGGCTCGCCCCGCAGGTCGCTCGCCCACGGGCGCCACACGGCGAGGGGGTCGCCGTACAGATCCTCCATGTCGTCGCGGGTGGACCAGAGCAAGAGCGTGGGGCAGCGGACGCCGCGACCGGCTTGCCGGTCGGCCTCCTCGTGCTCGCGGTCGACGCCGAGGCCGGCGCGGTAATCCTCCAGCATGGCCCGCACCGTCTCCGGGTCGTGGATGGCCGCGCGCAGCTCCGCGTAGTTCTCCGCGCCCATGCTCTCCGGGCGTGCGCTGTACCAGGCGTCCGGGTCGGCCATGATGGCCCGCTCGGGCTTCTCCGGCTGGGCGAAGAAGAACCAGTGGTACCAGTCGTGGGCGAACTTCGCGTCGCACCGGGCGAGTGCCTCGCTGATCGGCACCCCGTCCATCACCACCAGGCGGCTGACCGATTCCGGATGGTCCAGTGCCAGCCGCAACGCCACATAGCAGCCGCGGTCGTGCCCGGCCACCGCGAACGTCGCGTGCCCCAGCGCCTTCATCAGCTGGACCAGGTCCGCGGCCACCGCGCGTTTGGACTGCTGCGAGTGGTCCGGAAGGATCCGTGCCTTGCCGGACTGCCCGTAGCCGCGCATGTCCGGGCACACCACGGTGAAACCGCGCGCCACCAGCCGCGGCGCGACCCGGTGCCAGGTCGCCCCGGTGCGCGGATGCCCGTGCACCAGCAGCACCGGCGGCCCCTGCCCGGCATGCCGGACCCGGAGCTCCACCTCGCCGACATCGATCCGCTCGTCCGTGAAATCGTCGAACACGTCAGGCTTCTTGCCCCCACGCGTGCGGAAGGAACCACCACCATGCGAGTCGTGCTGATCGGCCTCGGCGGCACCATCGCGATGACCCGCACCAGCAGCGGCGTCGCGCCGGGCCTGACCGCGCGCGACCTCGCCGACGCGATCCCCGGCCTGCCGGACCTGCACGCCGTGCACACCTTCCGCAGCCTGCCCGGCGCGTCGCTGACCGTCGAGGACATCCTGGACCTCTCCCAGGCCCTGACCGGGCATTTCCAGGACGGCGCCACCGGCGCCGTCGTCACGCAGGGCACGGACACGATCGAGGAGACCGCGTACGTCCTGAGCCTGCTGCACCCCGGCGACCAGCCCATCGTGGTCACCGGGGCGATGCGCAACCCGACTGTGGCCGGAGCGGACGGCCCGGCGAACCTGCTCGCCGCGGTGACCGTCGCCGCCGCCTCGCCGGCCCGCGGTCTGGGCGCCCTGGTGGTGCTGGCCGACGAGATCCACGCCGCGTCCCGGGTCCGCAAGACCCACAGCATGAGCCCGGCGACGTTCGCGTCCCCGAACGGTGGCCCGCTCGGCTACCTCGTGGAAGGGCAGGTTCGCCTGGTCAACCGCCCGGTGTCCCGCCCCACCGTCCCGTTCCCGGCCCGGGACCGTCCGCTGCCCCGGGTCGGCGTCCACACCGCCACCCTCGGCGACGACGGCGCCCTGCTTCCCCTGCTCGCCGACCGGCTCGACGGCCTGGTGATCGCCGGTTTCGGCGTCGGTCACGTCCCCGAACCCTGGGTGCCGCACCTGGAGGCCGCCGCGACCCGCATCCCGGTGGTCCTCGCCTCCCGCACCGGCGCCGGCTTCACCGCCACCGGCACCTACGGCTTCGCCGGCTCGGAGAGCGACCTGCTGCGCCGCGGCCTCATCCCGGCCGGCGGCCTCGACCCCTACAAGGCGCGGCTGTTGCTGCAACTCCTGCTGGCGACCACGGAGCGAGACGGCGTGCGGGCCGCTTTCGAGGCCGCGGCTAGCTGACCCGCCGGCCGGCCTCGTGCAGGCGGGCGGCCAGGGCCGCCACCTCCGCCCGCAGCTCGTCCGGCGTCTCCACGGTGAAGTCCCAGCCGAGACCCGCGAGCATCTGCGCCATCCCGTCCAGGCGTTCGGCGCGGGCCGTCAATCGCACACCCGCATCGGTACGGCTGAGCGTCGCCACCGTCGGCGGGATGCGCCGGCGTGCCTGCTCCAGGTCGGTGTGCAGCAGCACCGACACCTCGTGCCGCCAGGTGCCGGTGGCGAGGCCGGCCGCGACGTGGGCGGCCGGGTCGAAGCCGGCCGGCACCTCGAAGGTGCCGTCCAGTGGGGTGGCCCCGCTGATCCGGTCCAGGCGGAACGTGCGCATCGCCGCCCGGTCGTGGTCGTGCCCGGTGACGAACCACCTGCCACCGTGGAACACCAGCCCGTACGGATCGAGCCGCCGATCGACCGGCTCGCCGCCCCGCTTGAGATAGCTGAACGCCACCGGCCGGCGGTCGCTGGCCGCCCCGGCCAGGGTGAGCAACGTGCCGGTGGCGGTGTTCGCCGCCGGTGCCGGCCGGTTGGCTACGAAGTCCAGGGTGGACAGCAGAGCGTCGGTGCGGGCGCGCAGCGCCTTCGGCAGCACCCGCTGGATTTTCGCGAGGGCGGTCTCACCGGCCGTCGCGGTGGTGGCCAGGCCGATCCGGCGGCCGGCGACGAGGCCGAGCAGCACGGCGAGGGCCTCGTCGTCGGTGAGCATCAGCGGCGGCAGCCGGTAGCCGGGAGCGAGGTGGTAGCCCCCGTAGCGCCCGCGCCGGCCCTCGACCGGGATGCCCAGGTCGACGAGGTGTGCCGCATAGCGCCGGACCGTGCGCTCGTCGACGCCGAGCCGCTCGGCGAGGTGCCCGACGGTGTGCCCGGCCGGGGTCGCCTGGAGCAGTTCCAGCAGGCCGAGGACCCGGCCCAGCGATTGTGGCATGGGCCACACTTTATACCGGGCGGATTCCGCCCGGTATTCGGCCTACCGTCAGGGGCATGACGACATACGTACTGGTTCCGGGGTTCTGGCTGGGTGGTTGGGCGTGGGACGAGGTGGCCGCGCCGCTGCGGGCCGAGGGGCACGACGTGCACCAGGTCTCGCTCTCGCTGGCGGCGGGCACCACGGTGGCCGACCACATCGACCAGCTCGTCGACCTGCTGAGCGGGCTGCGGGACGTGGTGCTCGTCGGGCACAGCTACGGCGGGATGCTGGTCACCGCGGCCGCCGACCGGGTGCCGGAGAGGGTGGCCCGGCTCGTCTTCGTCGACTCCGGCCCGCTGCCCGACGGCATGTCGCAGGCCGACTTCGACGGTGCGCCGCCGCAGGCGGTCGACGGCATGGTGCCGGTGCCGCAGGAGGCGCCGCCGGTCGCTGAGGGCTTCGACTGGGCGGTGGTGCGCGAGCGCGGCCGGCCGCAGCCGATCGCCACCGCGATCGACCCGGTGCACCACGGTGAGGCGTGGCAGCGGCTGCCGCTGACCGCGATCATGTGCTCGTTCACCGAGGCGCAGGTGCGCGAGATGGCGCCGATGGTGCCCGCGTTCGCGCTGATGGCCGGCGACAACTGGACCTACCACGAGCTCAAGACCGGGCACTGGCCGATGTTCTCCGAGCCGCGCGCGCTCGCCACGCTGCTGTCGTTTGCCCAGGGCTCGGCAGGGTAGTTGCGATCTTGACACCTTCGCCGTAGGGGCGGGGACCGCGCGAAAGGGCTGTTTCGGTGCCTGTTGATCCCATGCCGTCCGATCCCGACCGGTATCCGCCGCTCGACCCCGGCGCACCGATCCCGGACGACCCGGGCGAGCTGTCACCGGACAGCCCGGACCCGCTGCCCCCGCCGCCGACCGAGCCGGTGCCGGTCGAGCCGGTGCCGGCCGAACCGGACCCGACGCCTCCCGACGCGGTGCCGGAACCCGCCTGACTTAAGTACGGCCGGCGCCTGCGACTTTCGGACGGGAGATCATCGGGACCCTGAGCCGATGAGTTCGGCCGCCTCGGTCGCGACGATGGCTGCATGAGATCGAACCGGCTCGTCCCCGTCGGCCTGCTGGCGCTCAGCGCGATCCCGGTGCTCGCCGGCGCCCTGCGCCTGACCGAGCTGGCCGGCGGCGGTCCGGGCCTGCCGGACGACCGCGTGCTGGCAGCGCCCGTGCCGCTCGCGCTGCACATCGTCAGCGCCACCGTGTTCAGCGCGCTCGGCGCGTTCCAGTTCGTCCCGGGCCTGCGGCGCCGCCGCCGGTGGCATCGGCTGGCGGGCCGCGTCGTGCTCCCGGCCGGGCTGCTGGCCGCGCTCAGCGGCCTGTGGCTGGCCCTGTTCCTGCCGCCCGGGGCACTCGACAGTCACACCCTGGCGGTCGTACGCGTGGTGGTGGCCGTGGCGATGACCGGGTCGCTGGTCCTCGGTCTCGCCGCGATCCGCCGGCGCGACTTTCCCCGGCATCGCGCCTGGATGATCCGCGGATACGCGCTCGGCCTCGGCGCCGGGACGCAGGCCTTCACGAACGCCGCCTGGCTCGCCGCGGCCGGCCCGCTCACCACGACCGGCCGGACCGTCACCCTGACCGCCGGCTGGCTGATCAACATCGCGGTGGCGGAGTGGATCATCCGCCGTCCGCTCCGGGGTAGCGGCGCGCCAGCACGTCCAGGGCGAGCCGCCCCCAGGCGAGGTTCTCCCGTTCGAAGCTGATCCCGCGCTGCAACGTCAGGTACGGCCCGATCCGGTTGCCGGTGGCCAGGAACTCGTCGTGGCTGCGCGGCCCGAGGATCTCCGCGAGCGACCGCTCGTAGGTCTCCAGCCGGTGCCGGCTCTTGTCCAGCTGGGCGTGGATCGACCGGCGGACGCTCGGCACGTCGGCGTGGGCCAGCGCCTCCACCTGGATCAGCAGCTCGTCGCGGACGGTGGTCGGTTTCGGCTCCCGCCGGGTGAAGGCGAGCAGCGCGGCCCGCCCGCTGTCGGTGACCGAGAAGAGCCGCTTGTCGGGCCGCTTGTCCTGCTTGACGATGCGGGCCGACAGCAGGCCGTCGGACTCCATCTTCTCCAGCTCGCGGTAGAGCTGCTGCGGCGTGGCGGTCCAGAAGTTGGCCACCGAGGCGCTGAACCTCTTGGCGAGGTCGTAGCCTGACGACTCGCGGTCGATCAGCGCCGCCAGCAGCGCGTTCCTCAGTGCCACGCAGGCATCCTATGGCGCTCAGGCGCGGGGCCGGAACGTCGGTGTGCTCGTGGTGACGACCGCCTTGCGCAGGATCCTGGTGTTCGGCAGCCGCAGCAGCCGGATCTGCTCGCGCCGTTCCCGGGCGAAGGTGCGCCGGGCACTGGCGGTCAGCGCGCCGTCGATCAGCCGCTTGGCGGCCGCGATCGCGTCCGGCGACTTGGCGCGCAGCGTCTCGGCGAGGGCCAGCGCCGCCGCGACCGGGTCGTCGTGCACCTCGGTGACCAGGCCGAGCCGCCGGGCCTCGGTGCCGCTGAACTCCTCGGCGGTCATCGTGAGCCGCTTCGCCACGTCGGCGCCGACCAGCTCGGTGAGGCTGCGGATGCCGCTCATGTCCGGGATGATGCCCCATTTGCCCTCCAGCACCGACCACCGCGAGTCCGGGGTGGCGAACCGGAAGTCCGCGGCGAGGGCGATCTGGATGCCGCCGCCGAAGCAGTGCCCGTGCACGGCCGCGATCACCGGGACCGGGATCCGCCGCCAGGCCCAGCAGGCCTCCTGGAAGCGGTTGGTGCCGCGCCACGGCGCGGGGATGAAGGCCCGCACGATGCGGCCCGGCGTACGCAGCACGGTGGCCATGTCCAGCCCGGAGCTGAACGAGCCGCCCTCACCGGCGATGACGACGGCCCGCAGCGTACGGTCGCGGCGCAACGCCCGCGCCGTACGGATGAGCTCGTCGATCGTGTCGAGGGTGAGCGCGTTGAGCTTGTCCGGCCGGTTGAGCCGGACGTGTGCGATCCCGTTGTCGACCTTGCAGGTCACGTATTTCATGGTCGGCTCCACAGCGGTCAGAGGCGGGCGGCGAGTTCGGTGGCCTGTTTGATCGCGCGCTTGGCGTCGAGTTCGGCGGCGACGTCGGCGCCGCCGATGACGTGCACCCGGACGCCGCGCTGCTCGAGGGGTTCGACGAGGTCGCAGACCGAATCCTGACCGGCGCAGACCAGCACGGTGTCCACGTCGAGCACCCGGGTCTCGCGTGCCGACTTCGGGTCGCGCGGGTTGGCGGGCACCGAGATGTGCAGGCCGTCGTCGTCGATGCGCAGGTATTCCACGGCGCTCAGCATGGTCACGCCGGAGTCCTGCAGGGTGGCCCGGTGCACCCAGCCGGTGGTCTTGCCCAGTCCCTTGCCCGGGGCGCTCGCCTTGCGCTGCAGCAGATGCACCTGGCGCCGGGGCGGCGACTTCACCTTGGTGGCCAGGCCGCCCGGCGCGGTCTGCGGGTCGGTGACACCCCACCGCCGCATCCAGTCCGCCAGGGGTTCGTGCTGGTCGTGCAGCAGGTACTCGCCGGCGTCGAAACCGATCCCACCGGCCCCGATGATCGCCACCTTCTCGCCGGCGGTCGCCTCGCCGCTGATCACCTGCTGGTAGGTGAGCACCTTCGGGTGCTCGATGCCCGGGATGGCGGGGATCCGCGGCTGCACGCCGGTCGCCACGACCACCTCGTCGAAGGCGGCCAGCTCGTCGGCCGTGGCCCGCCGCCCGAGGTGCAGCACCACCCCGCGAACCTCGATCATGTGCCGGTAGTAGTCGAGGGTCCGGGCGAACTCCTCCTTGCCCGGGATCCGCGCGGCCAGCCGGAACTGCCCGCCGATCTCGCCGGCCGCCTCGAACAGCTCCACCCGGTGACCCCGGCCGGCCAGCTCGATCGCCGCGGCCAGGCCGGCCGGTCCGGCGCCGGCCACGGCGATGCGCTTGACCGTACGGGTGGGCAGCAGCACGAGCTCGGTCTCGTACCCCGCCCGTGGGTTGAGCAGGCACGTGGCGCGCTGGTTGCGGAAGGTGTGGTCCAGGCAGGCCTGGTTGCACGCGATGCAGGTGATGATCTCGCGTTCCCGGCTCTGCACGGTCTTGGCGACCCAGTCCGGGTCGGCCAGCAGCGGCCGGGCCATCGACACCAGGTCGGCGTCGCCGGCGGCGAGCACCTGCTCGGCGGCTTCCGGCCGGTTGATCCGGTTGGAGGCGATGACCGGGACGGTCACCTCCTTGCGCAGCTTGCCGGTGACCCAGGCGAACGCCGCGGGCGGCACCGAGGTGACGATGGTCGGCACCCGGGCCTCGTGCCAGCCGATCCCGGTGTTGAAGATCGACACACCGGCGTTCTGCAGCTCGCGGGCCAGCTCAGCGGTCTCCTCCCAGGTCTGGGCGTTGTCGACCAGGTCGAGCAGGCTGATCCGGTACTGCACGATGAAGTCCTCGCCGGCCAGCTCCCGGGTGCGGCGCACGACCTCCAGCGGGAAGCGCATCCGCTTCGCGGCCGAGCCACCCCAGGCATCCGTACGGTCGTTGGTCCGCGCCGCGAGGAACTGGTTGATCAGGTACCCCTCCGAGCCCATGATCTCGACGCCGTCGTATCCGGCGCGGCGGGCCAGCAGCGCGGACCGGGCGAACGCGGTCGCCGTGCGATCCACCTGCCGGCTCGACATCGCCCGCGGCCGGAACGGCGTGATCGGCGACTTCCGGTTCGACGCCCCCAGGCTGAACGGGTGGTACGAGTACCGCCCCGCGTGCAGCACCTGCAGCAGGATCTTGCCGTCGTGCTGGTGGACGGCGTCGGTCACGACCCGGTGGGCGAGGGCGTGGCTCTCCCGGGTCATCCGGCTGCCGAACGGCGCCAGCCAGCCGCGCCAGGTCGGGGCGTAGCCGCCGGTCACCATCAGCGCGACACCGCCGCGGGCCCGCTCGGCGAAGAAGGCCGCCAGCTTCGGCAGGTCGCGGTGCCGGTCCTCGAGCTTGGTGTGCATCGAGCCCATGACGACACGGTTGCGCAGCACCGTGTGGCCGAGGTCCAGCGGGCTCAGCAGATGCGGATAGCGGCTAGCGGCGTCGTCGGCGCTCGTCATCGAACTCCCTCGTTCCGCCCGCGATGGACGCGAGCGAGCGCCACTATACAAAAAGTTGCATAGTAAAAATAGTTACTAGGTAGCGCATGGCTACTTGCCCCGGCGGGCAAGATGAGCAGCATGCTGATGCACCCGATCCGCCTCACCGCCGGCGCCGGGCTGCTGTGCGCCGCGCTGGCAGCATGCGATTCCGGCACCGACTCGGCCGCCGCGCCGGCCGGCTCGTCGTCGGCGGCGCCATCCGTCACCACCAGCGCCGGCGCCCCGCCGACCGGCATCCCGGGCGCCGCGCTGCTGCAGCCGGCGGACGTCTCCGGCGCTGAACCCGTGCCGCTGGAGAAGGGCGAGCTCTCGCACGTGCGCCCGCTGCGCCCGTGCGGCGACGATCCCTACCCCAGCGACGACACCCGCACCGCCGCGGTCGCCGTCCGGTACGTCATGGAACCGACCGCGGACGGCAAGGCGCCGACCGTGATCGCCGAGTTCGTCGGCCGGCACACCCCCGGCGACGCGGCCGGCCAGTTCGACGAGGTGCAGGCGGCCCTCGAGCGCTGCCCGGGCGGGCTGGGCGAGGGCGAACGGCAGTGGAAGGTCCTCGGGACCGGGCTCGCCGGTGACGAGTCGGTGCTGGTCCGCATCGATCAGAAGGTCAGCTACGCCGACGAGAAGCCGGAGACGGTCAGCCACTACGCGGCGCTGGCCCGGGTGAACGACGCGATCGTCGTGGTCACCGACCTCGGCTGGGAGGACATCGGCGGGTCGGAGGAGATGGTCCGCGGGCTGATCGGCAAGGCCGCCGAACGGGCCGGGACGATCGGCTGAGGCGCGCGGC